>JBPYEE010000451.1:0-5126 GCA_051985095.1 Vicinamibacterales bacterium
GTGAAGACAAACTGGAACCGCCGCTGAACCTTCGCCGGCGCGCGTCCACCGGCCGCGGCATGGATTCCTGCTGCGACCAGCGCGGCCGCGGCAGCGTTTCGGATCACGCGTCGCATTGCACTATGGACGGTCCCGTGTGACGCCGACCGCCAGCGAGGCGGACACGCCGCGGCCCGCCCTGAGCGTCGGCACAGCGCCTGGCGCCGAAGCATTCGATTTCGTCGACGCTGGCGATCGGACTGGCGCGCCCGCCGGCTGCGCGTGCAGCGTCGCGGCCACGCTCAACAACACCACTAATGTGGAACGAAGAATCCGCACTGCGAACCTCGCCGGGTAACAGGCAAAACTGAAAGCCCAACGGTAAGGTCGGCGTGCGCCATTACGGTAACGGTTACATGACGTTCGTGTAACAGATGCCGTACTGAGCCGGCCACGGTCTCACGGCGGCGTCGCGAGTTCGTGCGGTCGATGAAGGAAGAATGTCTTGATCGATCATTCCGATGCGGGAGGTCCATTCCGACGAGAGGTGTCGGAGTTTGTCGCACATTACCATCGGACAGAAGCCATCAAGGTCTGGAGAACGCGCTGATCGACGGCGCGCCAGTGAGCAGTCTCGGCCGACAGCATCGGCAGTCACGGCTCGGTGGAGTGCTCAACTCTTACAGGCGAGCAGCGTGATCAACGCTCACCGCTTCGGCTGAGCGCTGGGACAGAGCGGGCTGCGGTTCACTGACGACGAGCGGCGGCGACTTGCCGTTCGAGCCCACGGGTGGGTCGGCACGCCGTGCGCAACGTCCCGACGATCGTCACGCCCGATGCGCTGCTCGATG
The DNA here is from genome assembly GCA_051985095.1 of Vicinamibacterales bacterium. Lineage (GTDB taxonomy): Bacteria > Acidobacteriota > Vicinamibacteria > Vicinamibacterales > CAVVIG01 > Gp6-AA45. The sequence continues at coordinate 831 of JBPYEE010000451.1, forward strand.
GCACCGGCAGTTGGTGGCGCGCAAGTGGACGTAGACGAGGAGGCGAAGCAGCCGCGGCGGTGTTCTTGCGCAGATCCGACACCTCATGGTGCGAATGGCCGGTGAGAATGCGACGTGGGATTACACCCGGATCCAGGGTGCCCTCAAGAATCTCGGCTGCGAGCGGTGGGTAATCATCAAGGTCTCCGAGATGCGCTGATTGAGAGCACGCCGGTGATCGGTGCCGGTCGGGTCCATCCTAATCGTTCCGCCCCTCACTCATCATGATGGCGTGATGATCGGGGAGGGCGCGCAGCCTGAACAACTGTTCATCGCTTCGGCTGAGCGATGGAACAGAACGGGAGCGGCGTCTCCGTCAATCACAGAGGACATCCCGGCGGGCTCGCGGCCCTCTGCTTCGCGATGATCTGCGCGGAGCATTTCTTGAGGTAGTGCGCGATGGTCTCGACGCGAATCTTCACCGAGCCCGCCGGCTTGGTCGAGTCGAGATCCTGGAACGAGAAAAACAGCGTGCCCGCGCTCTCGACGATCTGCTGCACGGGTGTGTAGGTGGGCTGGTCCATCCCGCATTCATAGCTCGAGCGCCGAACGACGCACGCAATCCACGGCATCCGCGCCGCGAACTTCGCCGCCCACAGAATTTCGTTGGTGTTGGCGCTGTAGGACGAGGGCACACGTCGCCGACGTCGAGTGGATACGTAACGTGCCCTGCCGCGATATCCGGCCCGAACATCCACTCCATGAGGTCATTGTCGATGGGCAGGTACTGAGGCCAGAGAACGGGGTAGCCGTGCGCCTGGAGATCCACTTCGATCTCGTGGCCAATGTCTGGGTCCATGTGATAGGGACGCGCGAGCACGAGCAGCGCCGGTGCAGTGTCCTTCGCACACGTCGACAGCACGAGTCGCGCGTTGGCACACAGACGTGCCGAGTAGCTCTCGAGCGCCTCGAAGCCGGCCGAGACTGCGATGCGCGTTTCCTGCAGAGTGAGGCCTGGCACGAAGTCGCGCAATCCCTCGAAGAGTTGCTTGGGAACAATCGCGGCGTCACCAAGAGCGACGAGCGGCGCGGCGTAGCGCACGCCGTGGGCCGCGAAAACGTCCTTCCCCTTGAGGAATCCCGCTTTGATGTTCGCAGGTGCCGCCATCACGCGCCGGCAGGCTAGCGATGCCGCTACATGGCCATTGAGGTACAACGGCAGCGACGAGATCATCGGCGAGAACAGCAGATCGATCTTGTGCCGCTGGTCGCGTGCGAGGAGCTCGCCGTAGTGCCCCGAGACGCACTTGACCGGATAACAGCAGTCCACCGTGCCGCGCCCTTCGCGAACTCGCGCGCCTGATCTTCGGAGCTGTCGGACGAGAATTCGAGCTGCCGGCCCTCAATTCCGAGCGTCCAGGAATCCGATCCAGAACTGGTGCGTGGACTAGAGATTGGAGCACGCGCGGAATTCCCACGCGCAGCTCCGAGCGCGACTTCGCTGTGTGCGCGGGGGACGGCGGCGTGGAAGGCGTCCGCTCGAACCATCTCAGCAGTGTTTGGGTGGGCACGCTTCACCGCCTCCATGCCGGCTTTGACCAGCCGCATTTCGTTGACGTCCTCGACGAGCCCTTTGGGGCACGAGTTGCCGCAATGACGCGCTCCCAGCCCTTCCCCACCGGCACCGTGCGCCAGGTGCGGCCCTTGCCATCCGGCAGCCGCACGTCGATGAACGTGCGAGCCACAGGCTGCCGTCGGGTCGTTTGGACGGTGCAACAACGCAGAAACTTGATCCGAGCGAGAGTTGTAATTGTAAGAAGAGGTTGAGCAAAATCCGGCTCAGCTGTTGGCAAAAAGGAACCGTCCGATTGTCGACTCAACGCCAACCCGTCCGGACGGAGTATGTGCGGAATACGATGTCGAACGCGTGATCGATGGGTGTTGGATACTTCATTGTCTTGAACTGAGGTTCGGTCGAGGTAATCTGGATGGCGCCTCGGATCTGACGTGAGTAGGGCTCGCACGGCGGAACCTTCGCGTGGTGCCACGTCCGGCTGATGCACGGCGCGTCCGGTGAACGTCCACTGGATTCGATGAGGCGTTTTGGGTCTGCGGATATTCCTTCGGCGGGTTGGGTCGCCTCAACAGGCGCATCCGCGTCACTTCCTTCTGTCATTGCGATCGCGGTGCTGTTGAGGATCATACTAGGGTGGCCTATTTCTGACGCGTGAGTCCGGTTGCCTGGGTACACACCCCCGCTGATCTCGCGCAACATTGAAGAAGCGCACTGCGAGGCCGCAGCGGATGGAAGGCACGATGTAAAACCTACCCCGGAAACGCGAAGAGATGCCCGTGATGGCGGTCGGGCACGTTACTGCACAGTTGGGCGTCAAGCAAGTGAGCGAGCTCGTCACATTCACGCAAGGCCCACTCCTCTGCATGTGGTCCGAAGAATCTCACCACTTCCACGCCGTCCAGTCGCACGCTCCAACCGTTCTGCTTGTTGACAACGATCAGCACCCGATCTTTCATAGCGATCACCGTCGCACAAACGCTTAGCAAGCGACAGACCAACGATCCGTGCAGGGCCGCCCTGTTGGGGACGAGGTCTTGCCTGAACGATGCATTCCACGACAATCGCAACGCGATCGGTCTTGCTCGGAAGAGCAAGAGGTGCACGCTGGGAACTGCTGCGCGTCCACGTCAGTGGCGACGGCTGGGTTTCAGGAGCCTCGCGCCGACGAAGCAGGGAGACCGCGTTACGTGTCCCTTTTGCCATCGATAGGCCGCGGCTAGGCCGTTCCTCACGCGGGCGTCGATCGGGTCACGTTTTTCTGAACCCGCCCGAGCGCCGGGAGCTCCGGGCGACCGGCAGCGTGTTCTGGGCAGCCAGTGACGCGGAGCCGAGGGTGGATGCACGCCGGACAACTCTCTAAGACTCAAGACCGCTACGCGTGCGCCAGCGTCAACACCATATCGCGAACACGGCGTCTGGCCAGACTGATGATGGCGCCTTGTGGATACAGCGCGTCCAGTTCGCGCGAGAGCAGGCACAGGGCATCGCGCAGGCGACGCCTCTCCTGTTGTGCCTGCCTGAGCTCCGCCAGCCGTTGAAGTACGCGTTGACGTCCGACCGTGCGTGGCGCGATCCACCGGAGCAACTGCTCAATCGAGTTGATCCAGTCTCCTGACATGGCGCTGGTCCGGTACGCCTGCAGCTTCGAGCTCATCTCCTTCCTCCTGAGTCGAGGATCTTCGACGCCGAGCATGCCATTTACGGCGCAACACACAGACCACACTGGAAGAGGCCTCATTGCTCAGAAGAGCCACGTCAACTGTCGTGTTCAACTATGTAAAAACGTCACACGTGACCATTGCGCCGACTGTTGGGTTGCGGCTGCTCGCCTGGTTCAAGTGCCTCACCGCATCGCGCCAGCGCACAGTCCGATACGTCACTTTGTTCAGACGTGTGAACGATGCGGCACATCAGTTGCACCCGTGCGCTCGCGGGTACGTTGTCAGGCGATGCCGAGATTGAGGCTGCTGAAATTCACCGGTGTGTGAGGACATATCGCCATAGGTATCGCGGTTTGCTGCAATGGACCGGACCAGCAACGCAAGATTGCCAGCAAGGCGGGCAAAGCGGCGCACCTCAAGGGCACCACTCACGAATGGAGCAGCGAAGAGGCACGCGAAGCTGACAGAAGAGGCGGCATGGCAAGCCACCGAAAGCGTCAGATGGTCTGGCAGGACTCGATGCCTCAGAACCAATGCGTCGAGCGGACGAACCTCGGCACGCTGGCACGTCGCGATTGGCCCGTTTGATGTCTGACCGATCGGCGCGGCGTCGATGAAGGTCGACAGACAGACGAAGGGAACACGCGATGACGCGGCGTGATCATGTGTGTGTACAAAACCTCCGAGCCGATCGCGGCGATTGACCGCGGTTTGCGTCGTACCTCCCGGACGAACGTTCCTCGGCGGCGCCGGAGGTCGCAGCTGCAGAAACGGTCTGCTGCAGGTGTTCATCCTCATGATCAATTAACTGGAATCACTCGTTCGATGGCGTGTGTTCAGGATCAGCAACCGGGTCGACAATCGCGTCCAAACCCACGCAATCGCAGGCAGCGACATCACGCGATCATGCTGGATGGTCTCTGTGGCTGCGACTCGAAATCAGTGCTGGCACGCACCACTCCACTCGGATTTGCCACGCCACGCAGTCTCTGAAGACGACTCTGTTCGGGGGGAACGAATTATGCTGACCCCAGCACGGTCGAAGGAAACACTAAGTTCGGAGACCTCTCCCGTGACAAT
>JBPYEE010000452.1:0-3800 GCA_051985095.1 Vicinamibacterales bacterium
CGGTTGAGCTTCTACAGCGGTTCAGAAATCCCGGCTCACGGCGCCGAGGCGCCGCACCGCAAGCCGGAAGCCCGTGAACCGCCGCTACCGGGGACCGGCTGCCGCGGCCGGCGCAGGCTGCGACGACTGCACGGAAGACGAAGGCACCGAGGCTGGCGACGCCGTCTGGGTCGTTCTCGACTCGGCCGGCTTGCCAGCCGCGCGCTGCATGTCGATGCTGCCGCGGAAGTGGGCGCCCTCGGCGATCGCGACGCGTGGCGCGGCGATGTCGCCGTCGACCGAGCCGTTGTCCCGCAGGTCCACCTTCTCCGACGCCGTGACGTTGCCCGTCACCTCGCCAAGAATCACGACCGACTTCGCGTACACGGCTGCCTTGATCTTGCCGTTCGGACCGATGGTCAGCACGTTCTGGCGGAGCTCGATCTTGCCCTCGACGTGCCCTTCGATCGTCAAATCCTCGCTGCCCGTCAGCTCACCCTTAATCACAACTGACTTGCCGATATTCACGGGACCCTTCTCCAATCCGCGAGCAAGCTCGCTGGTCCGCACCGGCTCAGCCGGGGCATTGACAGACTGACTCTGGACGTGCCCCGCAGGGGTCGGGGTACCTCCAGCCGGCGTCGGTTTTACCGCGTCGTCGCGTTTCCACATAGCGCACTCTCCACCTGACCGAGGTTTCGCAGGGTGTTCGTTTTTCTGTCACTGGGCAGCTGACGGGTCAGTATATGCACCAGCGGCAGGGCCTGTCTAGTCCTTTCGCTGCTGAGATTTAGGGCCGGTGCTACAATTTGGTCATGCGCAGCTATTTCGATCACAACGCGACGACCCCACCCGACCCGGCGGTGGTCGAGGCGGTCGTCCGCGCGCTGCGTGATGAGTTCGGCAATCCGTCGAGCGTGCACCACTTCGGGCAGCGCGCGAAGGCGGTGCTCGACGAGGCGCGCTCTTCAGTCGCGGAACTCATCGGCGCCGAGCCAGGCGATGTCGTGTTCACGAGCGGCGGCACCGAGAGCGACAACATGGCACTCCGCGGCGCCGCCGAAGCGGCTGAGTCCGCGGGCGCGCGCCGTCATGTCGTCGCCAGTGCGATCGAACACGAGGCTGTGCTCAACACCGTGAAGGCGCTCACGCGCCGTGGCTGGACGTCGACGCTCCTGCCCGTCGACGCGAGCGGCATCGTCTTGCCCGCGGCGCTCGCATCGGTCGTGACTCCGCAGACGGCGATTGTCTCCGTCATGCACGCCAACAACGAGATCGGCACGATTCAGCCGATCGCAGATCTCGCCGCGATCGCGCACGAGCACGGCGCGCTGTTTCACACGGACGCGGTGCAATCGATCGCGAAGATTCCCGTCGATGTGCGGACGCTCGGAATCGATCTGCTGTCGCTCTCGGCGCACAAATTCAACGGGCCGAAGGGCTCGGGCGCGCTGTGGATCCGCCGCGGCACGCGCATCGTTTCGACGATGACGGGCGGCAAGCACGAACGAAACCGCCGTGGCGGCACGGAGAACGTTCCCGGCATCGCCGGACTCGGCGTGGCGGCCCGGCTGGCGCGGACGAAGCTCCAGGCAGAGTCCGCACGCGTCGGGGCGCTGCGGGATCGGCTCGAGCGGGGCATCCTCGAACGCGTCTCCGGAACGGCGGTGAACGGCGACGCCCGCGCGCGGGTCGCCAACACGACGAACATCTCGTTCGACGGCGTCGAGGCGGAGTCCCTGCTGATCGCGCTCGATCTGGAAGGCTTTGCCGTGTCGACCGGCTCGGCCTGCTCGTCGGGCACGCTCGAGCCGTCGCACGTGCTGCGCGCGATGGGGCTGTCGTCGCATCGCACGCAGAACTCGATCAGATTCAGCCTTGGCGCCGGAAACACCGATGCCCAGGTCGATGCGCTGCTCGAACGCCTGCCCGCAGTTGTTGGGAAACTTCGTACGTTGGTGAAGCGGTAAGAACAGCTCCCCGCAGTAGCAGAAGCAAGAAGCACAATGCGAATCGTCGTAGCGATGTCCGGCGGTGTGGATTCGTCGGTGGCCGCGGCCCTGTTGGCCCGCGAGGGCCATGACGTTATCGGTCTGTCCATGCAGCTGTATGACCAGCAGCAGGGCGAAATCACCTTCGGAAGCTGCTGCACGCTGGACGATCTTCACGACGCACGGCGCGTCGCGCGCTCCATCGGGATCCCCCATTACATCGTGAACTTCGAGCGCAAGTTCGAGGAGCACGTCGTCTCCGACTTCGTCCGCGAGTACGCGTCGGGACGCACGCCCATTCCGTGCGTACACTGCAACGGGGATCTGAAGTTCGCCTCGCTCGTCGAGCGGGCCGAGGCATTCGGCGCGGAGGCCGTCGCAACCGGCCACTACGCACGTGTGGATTTCGACGAGGAGACCCGCCGGTACCGGCTGAAGCGCGGCGTCGACGCGCACAAGGATCAGTCGTACTTCCTGTTCACGCTCTCGCAGGAGCAGCTCGCCCGCGCGCGGTTCCCCGTGGGCGCGCTCGACAAGCCGGCCGTGCGCGCGGAGGCGCGCCGCCTCGGCCTTGCGGTCGCAGAAAAGCAGGACAGCCAGGAGATCTGTTTCGTGGCCGCCGGCGAGCATCCCGAGTTCGTGGGGCGCCGCGCCGGAGTGCCCGGCGGCGTCATCCGCGATCGTGACGGACGCGTACTCGGCAGGCACGACGGCATCCACCGCTTCACGATCGGTCAGCGCAAGGGGCTCGGGCTCGCCACGGGCGTCCCGCTCTATGTCGTCGATATCAATGCCGGGTCGGCGGAGGTCACCGTCGGTCCGCGCGAGGCGCTCGAGCGCGACTCGCTGACGGTGTCACGCGTCAACTGGATCAGCGGCGACACGCCGCCAGGGGCGATCCGCGCGCACGCGCGAATCCGCTACCGTCATCAGGAGGCACCCGCGACGATCACGCCGCTCGACGATGATCGCGTCCGCGTCGTCTTCGACGAACCGCAGACGGCGATCACGCCGGGACAGGCCGTGGTCTTCTTCGATGGCGACGTGGCTCTCGGCGGAGGCTGGATCGACTGACGCGTCAGGCGAGCGAGCGCGCCGCCGACCCGATCGCCAACCGGGAGATCCCCGTGATCATCAGGTTCACGCCGACGAGCGTGCCGATCGCCCAGACCGAACTCGATGGCCAGTGAACCCAGATCAAGGCGCCGAGGAACAAGGTGATTGCGGCATTCACGAGGCGCCAGGCCGAACCGCCGGCGCCGCGCATCGCGAAAAACCCGATGACCTCCAGCACTGCCTCGATCACGAGAATGATCGCGAGGTAGAGCGTGAGCGTTCCGAGGCCCAGGAGCGGGTGCGTCAGCAAATACAAACCACCCACGATGTAGACCGCGGCGAGAACCAGCTGCCAGATGACACGGCCTGCGCCGCCGCCGCCGAATGCCTCGATGAGGTGAGCGGCGCCGCCAAAAAGCAGGAACCATCCGACGAAGATGGTTACGGCGAGGCCTGCAACGGCCGGCTCGATGATCGCCAGCGCGCCCAGGATGATGAAGACGATGCCGATGACGGTCAGCCATCGACCCGCCCTCTTGGCGAAGCCTCCCGATCCCGACAAGCCGTGGACTGCGCCTGGTGTGCTCATACGGTTGGCCAGTCTAGCGCGAACCGTGCCACGATTGCACGCGGCCGAGCCGGCACACCTAGCTCTGCCAACCACGGGATTTCGGAGATACGGCTCGGATTTCGGAGATGCCCCGCACAGGTTTCGGGAGCTCAGTCTGAAGTTTCGGGAGCTCAGTCTGAATACGCGGTGAACTGAGCTTCGCC
>JBPYEE010000453.1:0-7493 GCA_051985095.1 Vicinamibacterales bacterium
GCGAGGCGAAGTCGACCTCGTGGCCGCCACCCGGCATGCGCGGCGGTTCGCCGAGGCCGCCTATTCGCACTTTCTGGTCGGGGCTGCGCTCGAAGCGGCCGACGGCACCGTCGTCACCGGCTGCAACATCGAGAACGCGACCTACGGCCTGACGATCTGCGCCGAGCGCGTCGCCATGTTCAAGGCGCTGTCGGAGGGGCATCGCGCCTTCACGCGGATCGCCGTCGTCGCCGACACGGAGGCGCCAACGCCGCCCTGCGGCGCCTGCCGTCAGATCTTGTGGGAGTTCGGCGGAAATCTCGAGATCCGGCTCGCGAACCTGCGCGACGAAACGGGACGGCACCACCTCAAGGATCTGCTGCCGTTGCCCTTCGACGCCCGCCTGCTGTAACGCCTCCGCAGACAGACTCGACAGGGAGCCGGTACAATTCAAGGATGCTTCCGACGATCGCTCGGGAAGCCGGCGTGGTCGTGATGGTCGACCAGCGCAAGCTTCCGGCCGAAGAGATCTACGTCCGCTGCAAGACCGCTCCGGAGGTGGCCAGGGCGATCAAGACGATGGTGATCCGCGGTGCGCCGGCAATCGGCGTCGCCGCCGCCATGGGCATCGCCCTCGGCGTTCGGAACAGCAAAGCCACAGGGACGCAGAAGCTGGCCGCCGAGTTCTACAAGATCTGCGAGCTGATGGCTGAAACGCGGCCGACGGCGGTCAACCTCTTCTGGGCCATCGATCGCATGAAACGCGCCTTTGCGGCCGCCGTCGAAATCGGCGAGTCGGTCGATCAGATCAAGGATCGCCTCGACCGCGAGGCAGAGCGAATCCACGACGAGGATGTCGCCAGCTGCCGGGCGATGGGAGCCTTCGGCGCCGAGGTCGTTCCGGCCGAGGCCCGCGTCCTGACGCACTGCAACGCCGGCGCGCTCGCGACGGCCGGCTACGGCACGGCACTCGGAGTGATTCGTGGCGCGGTCGAGAAGGGAAAGCGCGTCGCCGTCTATGCCGACGAGACGCGTCCGTTTTTGCAGGGCGCGCGGCTCACCGCCTGGGAGCTGGTGCGCGACGGCATCGATACCACGGTCATCACCGACGGCATGTCCGGCGCCCTGATGCGGCAGGGCAAAGTCGATCTCGTCGTGGTCGGCGCCGATCGCATCGCGGCCAACGGAGACACCGCGAACAAGGTCGGCACCTACACGGTCGCCGTGCTGGCCCGCGAGCACCGGATCCCGCTGTATGTGGCCGCGCCGCTGTCGACGATCGATTTGAACACACCCGACGGCGCGCACATCCCGATCGAGGAACGGAGCGCGCGCGAGGTCACCCACGTCGGCGGCGCCCGGTTGGCACCGGAGGGCGCCCACGTCTGGAATCCGGCATTCGACGTGACGCCTCACCAGCTGATCGCCGGCATCATTACCGAGCGCGGCATCATCAGACCACCGTATGTCGAAACGCTCAAGCGAGCCTTCGAGACCGCCGCTGCACCACACGTCACCTGAGCGCATGCGCATCCTCGGCATCGAAACGTCCTGCGACGAAACATCGGCCGCGGTCGTCGAGGAGACCGGGCAGGCGGCAAAGCCCTGGGCGATCCGCTCGAACGTGATCGCGTCGCAGGCGTCGATCCATCGCGAATGGGGCGGCGTCGTGCCGGAGCTCGCCTCTCGACAGCACATCCGCGACATCTGCGGCGTCGTCGAACGGGCGCTGGCGGAGGCGCAGACGGGGTGGAGTCAACTCGACGCTATCGCGGTAACCCAGGGACCAGGCCTCGTCGGGTCACTCCTGGTCGGCGTCTCCTTTGCCAAGGCGGCGGCGGTGGCCGCGAATCTGCCGCTCGTCGGCGTCCACCATCTCGCCGGACACATCGAGTCTCTGGTGCTGCAGAACGGCGAACTGCCGCTGCCGGCGGTGGTGCTGGTGGTCTCGGGCGGTCACACGAGCCTGTATCTCGTCGAACGGCCGGGTCACTACACGCTGCTCAGCCGAACGCGCGATGACGCCGCCGGCGAGGCGTACGACAAGGTGGCAAAACTGCTCGGTCTCGGCTACCCGGGTGGACCGGTCATCGACCGGCTGGCGAAACGTGGCAACGACCGCGCCGTGCCGCTGCCGACAACGCGCCTGACGCACGCCGATCGAAATGCGCCGGGGTTGAAAGGCGACCTCGATTTCAGCTTCAGCGGCTTGAAAACTGCCGTGCTGCGCTACGTGCGAGCGCAGCCGGGTCCCTGCTCCGACGCGCTGACGGCCGACATCGCCGCCAGCTTCCAACGCATCGTCGTGACGGTGTTGATCGAGCGGCTGTTCGAGGCCGCACGGCGCTATCAGGCCAGGAGCGTGGGCATCGCCGGCGGCGTCTCCGCCAACAGCCGCCTGCGGGCCGACCTCCAGGCGCGCGGCGCCGCCCGCGAGGTACCCACGTTCCTGCCGAGCCTGCAGCTCTCAACCGACAACGCCGCGATGATCGCGGCTGCCGGGTTGCGAAAGCTGCGCGCCGGGATCACGTCGCCCCTGACCATCAATGCCGATGCGTCGCTGCCGCTGATGTGAGAGGCCGCCATGCGGATTCATACCGACTACTTGTGGTTCCAGACGAAGCAACGACAGGAGTTCGTGCGCATTACGGACGAGGTCGCCAAAATCGTCGACGCGAGCGGCGTCGTCGACGGAATGGTGCTGGTTTCGGCGATGCACATCACCGCTGCCGTGTACGTGAACGACTGGGAAGAGGGCCTGATCCACGATTTCCAGGGGTGGCTCGAGAAGCTCGCGCCCTCGGGCCGCGACTACCGGCATCATCAAACGGGCGAGGACAACGCCGACGCGCATCTCAAGCGGACGCTGATGGGCCACCAGGTCATCCTGCCAATCACCGGCGGCAAACTCGATCTCGGACCCTGGGAGCAAGTCTTCTACGCCGAGTTCGATGGACAACGGAAGAAGCGGGTGGTCGTCAAAGTGATGGGCGAGTGAGAGAGTACCCGGAGCGACCGATTGTCGGAGTCGGCGCGGTGGTCGTCGACGGCGACCGGGTCCTGCTGGTCCGCCGCGGCCACGAGCCGCTCAAAGGCGAGTGGAGCATCCCAGGCGGCGCGGTGGAGCTCGGCGAGACGCTCGAGGTCGCGATCGCGCGGGAGGTGCGGGAGGAGACGGGTCTCGATGTCGAAGTGGGCCCGATGATCGACGTGTTCGATCGCATCCGGCTCGACGAGGACGGCCGTGCGCGGTATCACTACGTCCTGGTCGATTTTGTGTGCCGCCCGATCGGTGGGACCCTGGCCTGCGCGACCGATGCCAGCGCTGTGGCCTGGGCGTCGGATGTCGAGCTGGCCGGGTACGGCGTCAACGCCGCGACGATCGGCGTGATCCGCAAAGCCGTCGCGCGGGCGAGCTCAGCGGTGTGGCCGCCAGGCGAAATACACCGGCACGCCGAGTAGGACGATGATCAGGCCCGGCCACGTCGTCGCGCTGCGATACATGAACAGGACGACGAGAATTGTCGCGGCGCCCGCAATGTAGAGCGCTGGCACGATCGGATACCCCACCGCCCGGTAGGGCCGGTCCGCATCGGGCCGGGTGCGGCGAAGGCGGAAGAGCCCGGTGATCGTCAGGATATAAAAGATCAACGCGGCCGAGATCACGTAGTCGAGCAGGTTGTTATACAGGTTGCCGTACGTCTTCGTGGCGGCGTCATAGGTCCGCGGCAGCACCAGAAAGACGGCCCACAACCCCAGGAGGACGAGCGCCCGGGCGGGCACCTTCGCCCGGTTCAGCTGTGCCGCCGACCGGAAAAACAACCCGTCGCGCGCCATCGCATAGGAGGCGCGCGCACCGGCCAGAATCAGCCCGTTGCAGCAGCCGAAGGTCGAGATCATGATCGCGACGGCCATGATCGTCGTTCCCAGACCGGGAAACACGACGTCCAGCGTCGCCGTTGCGACGCGGTCCGCCGGCGCATGCTGAACCTGGGGAAACGGCAGCGTCACGAGATAGGCGACGTTGGCCAGCAGATACAGGCCGATGACGATGCCGGTGCCGAGGGCGAGTGACAGCGGAATCGTGCGGCGCGGATCCTTGACCTCGCCGGCGGTGAACGTGATGTTGTTCCACGCGTCAGCGGAGAAGAGCGATCCCGTCTGCGTCACGCAGATCGCGACGAACAAGCCGAAGCCGGTCAGCGCCGTCAGCCCCGGCACGATCTCGACCGGACCGCGAATCGTCCACAGATGGCCGAAATTTTCGCTGACGGCCGCGTGATTCCAGCCGAGGAGCACCCCGACCACGATGAGGCCCAGCAGCGCGCCGGTTTTGGCCGTGGTGAAGACGTTCTGAACGATTTTTCCGTATTCGAGGCCACGCGTGTTGGTCCACGTCAACAGGAGGATGACGAGGATGGCGACCAGCTGCGTCGTCGACAGCGAGAGCGCGTACCCGGTCGAGAGGTGGACCGGCGCAATGAGGTAGTGATCGTCGGCGATCCACGGCACCAGGACGCCGAAGTACCGCGCAAAGCCGACGGTCACCGCGGCAATCGTCCCGGTCTGGATGACGAGAAACAGGGTCCAGCCGTACAGGAAACCCCACATCGGGGAGAGCGATTCGCGCAGGTAGACGTACTGGCCGCCGGCGCGCGGCATCATCGCGGCCAATTCCCCGTAGGACAGCGCGCCGACGATGGTGAGGGCTCCCGTGACCAGCCAGGCGACCAGCAGCCAGCCGGGGCTGCCAAGGGTGCGGCCCATGTCGGCGGACACGATGAAGATTCCCGACCCGATCATGGCGCCCACCACGATCATCGTCGAATCGTAGAGGCCCAGACCGCGGTGGAACTCGGTGTCGAGCGCGGTCGCAGTCGACTGGCGGACGGTCGCTGACATAAGATTTCTGAAACTTACCATGAATCGAGCCGACGCCTGGACGCTCCTCACCGAATACACGAAAAGTGACAGTCTGCTGAAGCATGCGGTCGCCGTTGAAGCGGCGGTTCGCGGCTACGCGCGAAGGTTCGGGGAAAACGAAGAGGAGTGGGGTATTACCGCACTGCTGCACGACTTCGACTACGAACGGTGGCCGACGCTTGGCGACCATCCGAACAAAGGCGCCGAGATTCTGCGATCGAAAGGCTATCCGGAATGGATGATCCGCGCGATCCTGTCGCATGCCCAGGAGATCACGGGAGTGTCGCGCGAGAGCCGTCTCGAAAAGACGCTGTTTGCGTGCGACGAGCTCGCCGGCTTCGTCACGGCCGCCGCGCTGGTGCGCCCGAGCAAGAGCGTGCTCGACCTCGAGGCGAGCTCGGTCAGAAAGCGCATGAAGGACAAAGCGTTCGCGCGCGGCGTCAAGCGCGAGGATCTGGTTGCCGGCGCCGAGCTGCTCGGGATCCCGCTCGAGGAGCACATCACGAACGTGATCATGTCGATGCGCGAACAGGCCGACGCGCTCGGCTTGCGAGGCACACTGTGACGGGCGCGGCTGGCCGCGGCCGGACGGCTCGCGCGTGACGGTGCGGTGCGCCGCGACGAGGCGGACCTTTTCAGGGACGGGCGCCGTCTACACCAGATGAATGGCTGATCCTGCTGTCGTCACCCTCGAAGCGGTCACCGTGCTCTACGGCAGCCACGCCGCGCTGCGCGACGTCACGACGGCGTTCGGGGCCGGGGCCGTCGGATTGCTCGGCCCCAACGGCGCGGGCAAGAGCACCCTGATCAAGTCGCTGCTGGGATTCGTCAGTCCGGATCACGGCCGGATGCGGGTGCTCGGGCTCGATGTCGCCGTGTCGCCGCTCGAGATCCGCGCGCGGGTCGGCTACATGCCGGAGAGCGATGCGCATATTCCCGGCATGAACGCCGTGTCGTTTGTCGCCTACTGCGGCGAGCTGGCCGGCCTGCCGCCGGTCGATGCGATGCAGCGGGCCCACGAGGTGCTGTTTTATGTCGGCCTCGGCGAAGCGCGGTACCGCAACGTTGAAACCTACTCGACCGGCATGAAACAGCGCATCAAGCTGGCCCAGGCCCTGGTCCATGACCCGGACCTGCTGCTGCTCGACGAGCCGACCAACGGCATGGACCCGAAGGGCCGCGACGAAATGCTCGAGCTCGTCCGCGACCTCGGTCACCGCAAAGGCGTCAATCTGATTCTCTCATCGCACCTGCTGCCCGACGTCGAGTACACGTGCGACGAGGTCATTGTCATCGACAAGGGGGCGGTGGCCGCGTCGGGCGCGATCGCTGCCTTGAAGCAGCCGCGCGGCCGCGCCTTCGAGCTCCGGGTCAAGACCGCCGGCGATCTCGAGGCCTTTCTGGCGCGCCTGCGCGCGGCGGGACTCGAGTGCCACGCGACCGATGAAGACGTCATGCGCGTCTTCGTGCCCGGCGAGGGCGGCGCCCGCGAGCTGTTTGCGCTGGCGGCGGCCGAGCACGTGCAGGTCCGCCACCTCCGGCCGAGCGTGCCGACGCTCGAAGATGTCTTTGCGCACGCGGTGGGCGAGCAGTAGATGCCGATTCACGACCAGGGCTACCGCCGGTACGGCGGCGACAGGGCCGCGCGCGGGCAGGCGTGGCTCGTCATCGCGCGCAGCGGGATCCGGACGATGCTCGCCAAGCGGGCATTTTTCGGGTTGCTGCTGCTCGCCTGGCTGCCATTCTTCGTGCGCGCCGTGCAGATTTACGCCGCGGCCAACCTCCCTCAGGCGGCATTCCTGCGCCCGTCGGCCGAGACGTTCCGTCAGTTCCTCGACCAGCAGGAGATTTTTGTTTTCTTCATCACCGTGTATGTCGGCGCCGGTCTCATCGCCAACGATCGACGTGCGAACGCGCTGCAGATCTATCTGTCGAAGCCGTTGACCCGCATGGAATACGTCTTCGGCAAGCTCGCGATCCTGATGACGTTTCTGCTGCTCGTCACGTGGCTGCCGGCGATGGTGCTGCTGATCGTGCAGATCGCGTTCGCGGGCAACTTCACCTTTCTCAGGAACAACCTGTTCCTGTTTCCCGCCATCACGCTGTTCGCCTTCATTCAGGTGACGCTGGTGTCGACCGCGATGCTCGCGCTGTCGTCGCTCTCCAACAGCAGCCGGTACGTCGGCATTCTCTACGCGGCGGTCATCTTCTTCACGCAGGCCATTTATGGCGTGCTGTACGCCGTGACCCGGACGACGATGTTCTCCTGGGTGTCGTTCTCCGCGAACCTGGCGCAGATCGGAGACGTCGTGTTCCGGCTGCCGAAGCAATACGACACGCCCTGGCCGGTGTCGTTCCTTGTCATCGCGGCGGTCATCGCCACCTCGGCGTTCGTGCTCGAGCGGCGCGTGCGCGGCATCGAGGTGGTGACGTGACCGCCATCGTCGCTGCGGAGCACCTGTCGAAGTGGTACGGACAGGTGATCGGGCTGAACGACGTATCGGTGTCGTTGCCGCCCGGCATCACCGGCCTGCTTGGGCCGAACGGCGCGGGGAAATCGACCTTTTTGAAACTGGTCACGGGCCAACTCA
>JBPYEE010000454.1:0-3096 GCA_051985095.1 Vicinamibacterales bacterium
CGTGCCGATCAGGTTGTGTTCCACGACCTGACGGCTACTGGTGCGCCCGTCGACCCCGGCGAGCACGCCTGGCTGCGCGGCCGCATCGATGACCCAGTCAGCCTCGCCGAGTACGTCGACGTCGCTCGCGCAGCGAACATCACCATGTTTGACGATGATTCCTGCCGCTCTCAACCGTGGCCGCGTTGTTTCGCTGCCCGGTCGCGTGAAATTGTCGATGCCGACAATCCGCGCGCCGTCGATCGCCTCCCTCAGGTGCAGCGCCAGCTCGCTGCCGACGAAGCCGCACACACCGGTGATTGCGATCTGCATTTACACCGCTACCCGTTCGCGCCAGCTGGCAACGATGTCGCGAATCGTGTCCAACAACGTTCTCGTAACGCGCCAGCCCGGGTAGTGCGCCTGTATCTTGCGCAGGTCGCTGTAATAGCAGACGTGATCGCCTTGACGCGCCTGATCGACGTAGGACCACAGCTGCGGTTTGCCGGTGGAGGACTCGACCAGCGCGAACGCCTCGAGAATCGAGCAGGAGTTTGCCTTGCCGCCACCCAGGTTGTAGACCTCTGCGACTCGCGGCGCCTCGGCAAACGCGTCGACGAACGCGGCCACATCGACGGCGTGGATATTGTCGCGAACCTGCTTACCCTTGTAACCAAACACCTTGTACTCCCGTCGGACGACGTTGCATTGCACGAGATAGCTCAGGAACCCGTGCAGCTCCACTCCGGCGTGGCTCGGTCCGGTGAGACAGCCGCCGCGCAGGCAGCAGGTGGGCATGCCGAAGTACCGTCCGTACTCTTGCACGAGCACGTCGGCCGCAACCTTCGAGGCCCCGAACAGCGAATGGGTCGACTGATCGATTGACAGCGACTCAGGGATGCCATGTTCGAACGAGGCATCGGCATAGTCCCAGCGCGTCTCAAGCTCGTGCAACACGATCCTGTTGGGCCGATCCCCGTACACTTTGTTCGTCGACATGAACACGAACGGCGTCTCGGGACAAAACTGCCGTGCGGCCTCGAGCACATTTAATGTCCCCACGGCGTTTGTCTCGAAGTCGTCGAACGGAATCGCCGCGGCTCGATCGTGCGAAGGCTGCGCGGCCGCATGGACGATCAGCTGCGGCCTGATCGCGCACACCAGGTCGGTGACGGCAGCACGATCGCGGATGTCGACGTCGTGATGGTGAAACTCCTTCAGCGTTCGCTGCAGCCGTTCGCGGTTCCATTGTGTGTCGCCGGCCTCGCCGAAAAAGACCGCGCGCTGGTTATTGTCGACGCCGTGCACGCGGCTGCCCCGGGAGGAGAAGAAGGTGCAGATCTCGGATCCGATTAGTCCCGACGAGCCGGTCACCAGGCACGTCCGCGGTCGTGGCGTCATTTGAGCATTCCCCAGGACGAGGCCGACGGCGGGAGGAATGGGGTCCAATAATGGAACGCGCCGTTTCGCATCAGCCAGTCGTGCACCGGCCAGGCGGCGGCCGTCAGGACCGCCATGCTCGCCACCACGGCCGCGGAAATGCCGTACCTGGCGCGCACTGCGCGATAGAACCGCTCGTCGAGCAGCAACGGCACCGCCGCAACAATGACGGCGACACCTACGCCGCCGTAATACCGCCCGTCGCTCGTCTGCATGACCCAGAATACGGGCGCGTTCAGAAACAGCGCCCATGCGAGCAGCGCTGTGCGTGACCGCTCATGCCCGACGGCGAGCGCCAGCGCGATGGCCGTCACGAGGAGGACCACGAGACCAGCCCGCCCGTTGATTGCCTGGAAGATGGATACCTGCAGGTCGGTCGGGGCGCCGGGCCACAAGTCGCCGGTAAAGCAACGCAGCGCTTTGTTGTACACCATGAACACGAAGTGGCCGGGAAAGACGACCCAGAATTTCAGCACTTCGTGCACGACCACACTGCTCGCGGCCTGGGACTTGGTGTCGAACGGTGTGTGCGCCGAAACCCAGGCAAAGTACGCATCATCCGAGCACACCCACGGGAACCGGCTTGGCACTTCCCAGAGCCCGCAGAGCAGCGACGCTCCAACGGTCGACGTGGTGGGTGAAAACTCACCCGTGTAGCGCATTTTGTAGGTTGCCCATCCGAGGCCAATCGCCAAGGCCAGCGCCATCGGGATCAACAACCGGCCCGGTTTTCGGAAGTGGAGCGCAATGGACACGATTGCCCACCCCGGCAGAACATCCGGGCGCATCAGGAACCAGAGCGCGAACATCGAGTGGACGAACACGTCGACGCCGAGCGGCACCATTCGATCTGCCCGGCGCCAGTCCAACCGGAGGCAGAGTGCGGCGGCGATCAGGAGGGCCACCGCCGGAATGATCGAGTCGACCTGCGTGTAACCGAGTTGCTTTGGAAGCATCGCCCCGAGCAGTCCAACCGCCCACACGATCGGTGGACGCCAGAGTCTGCCGGCCGCCCACGCGAACAACCCGAGCGTCGCACTGAAGAAGCAGACGTGAAGCCACACGGCGCTCAGCGCCAGATCGACGAGCGTGCGGTGGCCGAACAGCAGTCCCGCGAAGGCGACGAACAGGCCGTAGCCGGGCATCTTCGCCCATGACACAAGGCCGTCGGCAATCGTGAGGCCCTGGCCGTGGAGCAGTCGCGCCGCTTCCCAGATCGCGCCATTGAGATTGCTGCCCGTGATCTGCTGCAGCGGTCCGCTCGCGTAAAACGCACGAAGGTCTTGCCTCCAATACGGGGAGTACAGGACGGCGAGATCGACCATGCACAGCGAGAACGACACGGCCGCCAGCGCGAACGGGTTCGCTTTCTTCAACCATTCCGCCGGAACAAAAAAAGCGGCGACGATGGAGAAGAGGCAGAGCGGCGCGATGGCGCGCGGGACCAGCGTCGCGTGATAACGTTCCGGTGGAATGGTATCGAAAAATGCGCGCGGATCAGACAGCAGGCCGCGATCATTCGGGTACAGGCCGAGCTCAGCGACGACCAGCGGCCGGATCCCCTGCTCCGCCGTGAGGCTGAACGACACGCCCGAGACGACATGACCGTCGGGAACGGCAATCACCTCGCGACGAAATACGTCGGCAACGGTGACAGACACTGAGGCGTCGGCGGAG
>JBPYEE010000455.1:0-5212 GCA_051985095.1 Vicinamibacterales bacterium
CATCATGAGAACGACCAGGTGTTTCAACTGATCGAGACCAGCCAAATGCTACCTCCTGAACGGGCACCGCAGTGCCTCGACGACCTGCCGCCGCAGACGCGTGCCTGATGGAAAGCGATGTTATATGAACCGACACGCGCGCACACAGCCGAATTCGGGTCACGCTGGCGGTGTTTGAGCCGACAAACCATACGATTTGGCGAACGCGTTTGTGATGTCGCTGCGTCGACGCAGACACAGCTGCCGTGCCCCGCCGTCGGTGAAGCCAGGCGCCCGCAATGTGGACCGCGCGTCGTCCGCCGGGAAGTCTCGCCGCGCCTCAGGACTTGGCCAGGGCGGGTCGCGATCCTCCCTTGGCAAAAGATTGCACGATGTTGTCGAGGAACACGAAAAACGCTTCGACACCGTAACCGGCGAGAAAGGCCACGGCGAGAGGCGAGACCGAGGCCCCCTGGCCGAATGTGCCAAACAGACCGACCACTAACCCGGCGATGGCGGCGACGAGGAACCGGATCCAATCGTCGCCGCGCACCACGAATGTGCGTAGGGTCAGACCGTCTTCAAATTTTCGGGCCAGGTAGGCACATGTGCCAAGGAGCGCATAGAGGATCGGTAACACGCACGCTGTCATGGCTCCAGTCCATAGCGAGGCGGTGTAGCCGAGATTTTGCGCACGGTATCGTACCTGTTGGTATGTGTCGGTGACCTGCGCGGCCGCCGCCGAAAAATCCGGCAACCCCTCTGGCAATTCGAACCGCTTTTGCGCAAGTTCCGGATCCGTTCTGGCTGCAGAAAACGGATCGCGATCCCGATTCCAGAAGACGTACACGGCCAGCTTGTTGGCGCGGGCATCAATTTCCCGAACGGTGGCCGCATACTGTTGCAGTTGAGTGATCACGAGGGCGTCGGCGCTGTGCGGCACCGGTGACGGAGCCGGACCTGGCAGATCTGAAGCGGCTTTGCCCGCGGGTGACGCAAAAACAGCGGGTTGAACCCTGGCCGGGGGCGTGTCGGCAGCCCTCAGCGTCGCCGGGCGACTCTGGCTGTCCCGGTCGGCTGGTGATCCGAGCTGAGCGCGAAGTTTGACGGCCAGATCGTTTGCGGTGGCGATATCGCTCTTGATCGACATCGTGACGTCAGATGCCACAAAGCTGATGCACGAAGCAGGCACGATGAGGCAAACCAGAATGCTGCCAATGAGCGTGTATCGCTGCACGGTCTTGCGGGTGGCGTGGCTGCAGGCCTTGAGGCTCTCGGCCGTGACAGGCTTCAAACGATCCGCGAGCGTCGACAGCGACAGGAGCAGCTTGTCGGCGACGTCGGGCGTCCAGGCCGTGTTGGACACGTCTCGTGCACCTAAAACGCCCTGCCGGACTGCGGCGTCGACAACAACGCCAGTTTCAGATGCGTACTTCAGGAGCGTTTCCGCGTCCTCGAGCGCGTCGAGCAAATAGGATGGAGACGACGAGGTTGTCGATGCCATACTCCCTCGCCACCGTACGCGACGGAACTCGGGGGTATGGCTCATTGAGCTTGCCACACCGGTGTGCCGGGTGGTGACTCAGAGCGGCAATGAGGAAATGGCGGTCGCGGCCGGCGCGGAGCACTGGACTGACGTAACGATACGGGAGGCGACGAAACCCACTTCCAGTGCTCCGGTCGCAGGGCGACACCGATCCCTGGCGGCCTCTTGCGGCGTCGCCGCGACGTTCGGCGTCATGAGTCGTGACTCTCTGGTCGGTTCGCGAGCCACACGACTAGGTGACGACCGCTGTGGCCGCCGCGTTAAACGGATTGTCTGACGAGATACCCTCGCGGAGGGTCGCCACGGCGGCGCTGAAGGCAGACCAGGCGGTGGCGGAGTTGGTCAGGGCGCTGTAGTTCGATGCGAGGGTCCCGTCGGGACAACCGGCCTGCGTCAGCTGATCAAGCGTGTACCCTTTCGACACCATCCAATACATGTAAACGACGCCACACCCTGTACTTACGGCATCCTGGTCTGTGGGCTCGGATGCATCGACCCAGTCTGGACGGCCAGCCTGATCCCAGGCCGGTCCCGTGGCGTAATCCGCCAGCGCTCCGCTGGGACCACCCGACAGCGCTTCTGCAAGCACGCGCGACAATGCCTCGCCGTTCGAGCCCCCGCAATCCCAGCCCTTCCCCTGCGCGCCCATGAACGACTCTGTCAGCTCCGCCGCGATCAATCCGATCGTGCGCGACAGGTTGCCGAACGCGACATCGCAATAGAGAGTTCCGCCGCTGTCAAAGTTGCAGCCGTAGTGGTAGGCTCCTGCGCTTCCGTCAGTGCGGCCGTTGAGAGCGGCAAGAACGACATTGACCGGCTTGCCGGGCGTCGCAAAAAACCGTTGGCAGTCGGCGTACACCTTCGAGCCGCTGGCGAGAACCTGCTGAGCTAGCGCCGTTCCGGGAGCTCCCAACGAGGGATCGTAGTACACAGTCACCATCCCGTCGGGCGTCGTTCCGATACGAGTCGTCGGGAAGTCGAATCCGCCTGCGTGGTGCGCCGCGGCCGCGTGGGTTCGGGTCGCGGTGTGATGCTGGAACGCCTCTGCCCGTTTGTGTTGGTTCGTCATCGTCGCTGCCGGTAAGGTAAGTCTGACGCCCATCTCGACTCTCCTATCTGGCCTCCGAGGATTCGCTCGCCTTACGAAATCTGAGCCCGCCTCTGTAACGTGCCCGCATTCCTGTAGAACTAGGCCTCCAAAACCCAGTGAACCAGCGCCGCAAAGCCTCACGACACAACGGCTCAACCTCTCGAAGATGTGGCGCCAGCCGAAAACGTCGCGAGATCAGTGCGCGCAACGGCATGTATCCGCGACTCAAACACCGGTCGGACGGCTCTCACGATTCGCCGGAGCTCTTGGAGCCGTCGGCGACGCGGGCGATCAGGTCGACGAACTCTCGCGCGAGGTCGGATCCGACGGCTGGTTGATGGCTCGTCGATCGATGACCCGGCGTTGCTTTCTGCGGCCATCGGTGCGCGGCAAGGTGCCATGGGCCACGATTTCAACGTCAGCCGTTGCCCGAATAGCCGCGCTCAGCGCACCGCGAAGCTGATGTTCGAGATCGCCCAGCGTCTCGGGCGAGCCGTCGCGTCGCTGTTCAACCCGAATACGGAGCGTGGGCAGCACGCGTTCGCCTTCGATGAGGATCTGGTACTCATCGCCGAGCTCGTCAAATTCTCGGACGACTGCTTCGATGGCGGACGGAAACACGTTCATGCCGCGGATCCAGATCATGTCGTCCACACGGCCCTCGATGCCGTTGCGCAAGCGCGCGCCGGTGAAGCCACAGGCGCACGCGCCGTCGGTCGCAAGCCGCGCGATGTCGCCGGACCGGTACCGCAGGAGTGGATGCGAGTCCCCGATAATGTTCGTATAGACCACCTCGCCTGGTTCGCCGGCCGGTACGGGAGTGCCCGATTCGGGATCCACGATTTCCGTGATGACGAGATCGCTTGCGATATGGAGCGATGTCGAATGGCGGCATCCGCCGCCCAGCGGAAACAGTTCCGTCATCCCGTAACCATCGCGCACGAACGCCCCCCAACCGTCGACCAGCCGTTGCCGCGTGCCCGGGACGGCGACGCCGGGCTCGCCGGCAGAAATGACGGTCCGAATCCCCACTGAGCTCAGATCGATGCCTTCTTCGCGCGCGACGTCGACGAGGTACAGCAAATAGGACGCCGCACCAGACACAACAGACGGGCGCAACTGTTCGAGCAGACGCACCTTCGTCTTCGAGTCGTACACCCCGGCGAGAACCACGAGCGCGCCCGCACGCGTTGCACTCTCGGCGCTCGCCATCGGGCCAAGCAGACCGTCGATCGGCCCTAGGATCACCGACACGTCGCCCGCCGTGACTGGGCTGTTTCGCTGTAAGCGATCGAGAACGTACCCCCAGTCGCGCGCCGAAAAGACTCGCTTGAGCGGCTGTCCAGTCGTTCCCGACGTCATGAAGAATCTGACCAGCTGGTTGCGTTCAGTGCCCACATACGAGCCAAACGGCGGGAACGCGGCCTGATCGGCCAGGAGCTCGCCCTTCGTGCAGAACGGGAGGCGCGGCAAATCTGCCAGGCCGCGGATGTCGTCTGGGCCGAGGCCGCGCTGGTCGAGTTTATGCCGCCAGAACGGCGTGGCGTGGTACACGTACCGCACCGTGGCTTTCAGCCGCTCCGTCTGCAGAGTCCCGAGCGCCTCTGCCGGGAGCCGGTCGATGCCGGAATCGAAAATGACGTAGTTCGGCATCATGGCGGATTACGCGCACGTGGGTGGAAGAGATTCCCTGTCGCCCGGCTGCGGCACCAGCTCCCGCCCGACCGGTCTGAATAAACGGGTATGCGGCATTGTCAGCCCGTACAACCTGACCGCGTTGCCGCCCAGGATCAGATTCAAGTCGTCTTGCGAGATGTCAAGGCGCAGCAGCTGCTTCAGGCTCCATCCCCACACGTCGACCTGATGGGTGGTGACGCCCTGCTTGCGCAGCTGGACGGCATACGCCGGCGGTTTGTTGCCGTACTGGGTGTGAAAGGGGATGCTCGCGCCCCAATCGCAACCCCACAGGAGCTTCTCCGCCCCGACGTTCGGATCGAGCAGCGCCTTACCATAGAGGTCGGCCCACCACAGACCGGTTTCCAGGTAGACGTTGTCGTTCGCTGCGGCGACGGCCATCGCCTCCTCGACGAGCCGCTCGGACCACCACCCCTGGAGACCGCCGTGGTCGAGCACGATCGGTACGTCGGGGTATTCAGCCGCAAGATCAGCCGCCCAGATCGGATTCAGCGTTTCAGGCCAGTAATGATGGGTCAGCGGGTAGCCCATCACCATCCCCGTGTGCACGCGTGCAACGGTTTTGTGCTTCCGTGCCACCTCCATGATCGGACGGAGCTGGTCCATGCGTTCCGTCTGCGAAACGGTCGTGCGGCGCGTCGAGTCAGCCGGCATGCCCTCGCCGAGTCCGACGAACCGCCCCGTGGACAACAACCCGTCGAGCTCCGCCGCGGCGGCCGCGGGCGACCACGGCGCCTCGCCGCGAATCGCACGACGCTGCGTCTCCATCGCACCGCACACTGCGACGAACCGATCGGGGTGCGCGCTGACGATCTGCAGATTCAGCTCGTTCGTCATCCCGAACGCCGGGAGCAGCACACACATGTCGACGTCGTAACAGGCCATGTCGTAGAGCAGCCGCG
>JBPYEE010000456.1:0-2055 GCA_051985095.1 Vicinamibacterales bacterium
CCCACGCTGAAGAACGAGTACGTGGTCTACACCGCGCACTGGGATCACTTCGGCATCGGTCCCGAGGTCAACGGCGACCGGATTTACCACGGCGCGCAGGACAACGCCGTTGGCTGCGGGGGTCTGCTCGAACTCGCACACGCGTTCACGACGGTTCAACCGCCGCCGAAGCGATCGATCCTGTTCGTGTCGGTGACGGCGGAAGAGCAGGGCTTGCTCGGGTCGCAGTATTACGCGACCAATCCGATCTATCCGCTGGCGAAGACGCTCGCCAATATCAACATCGACGGCCTCAATGTCCACGGCCGGACGCGCGATCTCACGCTCATTGGCGACGGCGCCTCCGAGCTCGACGACTATGCCGCCGCGGCCGCCGCCGAACAGGGTCGGGTGATCCGCCCCGACGCCGAGCCCGAAAAGGGGTTTTACTACCGCTCGGATCACTTCAACTTCGCGAAACAGGGGGTGCCGGCGCTCGATCCCGACGCCGGCGTGGACTACCTCGGCCAGCCCCCCGACTACGGCAAGCGGATCCGCGACGAGTTCACCGCACATCGCTACCACAAGCCGCAGGACGTGGTGTCGCCGGACTGGGACCTGAGCGGCGCCCGCGAGGACCTGCGCGTCTTGTTGGCCGTCGGCTACCGCGTGGCGCAGGCCGACCGGTTTCCCCAGTGGAAGGCCGGGAACGAATTCAAAGCCAAACGTGAGGCAATGCTGAAGGGCGGGAATTGATCATGGCGACAGAAACGCTGGCGACGATGAGTGGCGAGGAGATGATTGCGCTGTCGAAGAAGCACACGCTGTTCGAGTGGACGGCGCAGTCGAAGGTCGATCCGATTCCCGTCGCGCGCGCGAAGGGCATCTATTTCTGGACGCCTGAAGGCAAACGGTTCATCGACTTCAACAGCCAGCTGATGTGCGTGAACATCGGCCACGGCGACGAGCGCGTCGTACGCGCCGTGCAGCGCCAGGTCGAGACGCTGGCGTACGCCAACCCGTTTATGGCCACCGAACCCCGGGCGCGGCTCGGCGCCAAACTCGCCGAACTGGCGCCGGGCGACATCGACGTGTTCTTCTTCACCAACGGCGGCGCGGAAGCCAACGAGAACGCCATCAAGCTGGCACGCCTCGCGACGGGGCGTCACAAGATCCTGGCGCGGTACCGCTCCTACCACGGCGCGACGGCCGGCAGCATGATGCTGACCGGCGATCCGCGGCGATGGGCCGCGGAGCCAGGGATGCCCGGCGTCGTGCACGTGCTCGACCCCTACCACGGCATCGAGCGCGGCTGGGACACCGTCGAGCAGTCGCTCGCGCTCATCGAGGAGACCATTCAGCTCGAGGGCAGCCAGACGATCGCCGCCTTCATCCTCGAATCGGTGACCGGCACCAACGGCGTCCTCATTCCGCCGGACGGCTACATGCAGGGCGTCCGGAAGATCTGCGACAAGCACGGCATTCTGATGATTTGTGACGAGGTGATGGCGGGCTTCGGGCGGACCGGCGAGTGGTTCGCCATCGATCACTGGCGCGTCGTACCGGACCTCATCACGATGGCCAAAGGATTGACGAGCGCCTACGTGCAGCTCGGTGCCGTCGGCATGCGCCGAAGAATCGCCGACCAGTTTCAGGACCAGGTGTTTTACGGCGGCCTGACCTACAACAGCCACCCGGTGGCGTGCGCAGCGGCGCTGGCGAGCATTCAGGTGTACGAAGAGGACGGGCTCCTCGAAAACGCCCGGCGCATGGGCGCGGTGATGACTGAGCTCATGGCCGATCTCGTCGCTCGCCATCCCTCGGTTGGAGCGGCACGCTCCCTGGGTCTCTTCGGGCTGGTCGAGATCGTCCGTGACCGCGCCAGGAAGACCCCGATGGCACCGTTCAACGGCACTTCCGAGGACATGCAGGCGTTTGCGAAGTTCCTGCGGCAGGAGGGCCTGTACACGTTTGTGCGCTGGCATACCTTCTTCACCAATCCGCCGCTGTGCATCACGGAATCCGAGCTCCGGGAAGGGTTCGCCATCATCGATCGGGCCCTCGAGATCACTGATC
>JBPYEE010000457.1:0-10239 GCA_051985095.1 Vicinamibacterales bacterium
TTCGTTGCGCGTCCCTACGACGTGCACCACCATCCGGACCTGTACAAGCAGCGGATTGCCGAGCATCTCCACCGCGCGCTGCCGCCGGGGGCTCATGAGCACTCGCGGCTCGAGTACCGGATCGTGCAGGGCGAGGCGGAACACGAGATCCTTGGCCACGCCCGCGACGCGCGCGCCGATCTCATTGTGATGGGCGTGGGCCGCGCGGAGCCGCCGACGTTCGGCTCGACGGTCGACTACGTCGTCCGCCGCGCGACGTCGCCGGTGCTGACGGTGCGCGGCTAGTGCGGTACGCTCAGGCGCGGTGCCGCATCACGATCCGGCACGCACGAATTTCTGGATGCGCTTGCCCTCGTATGTCTCGCCGATGAAGAGATTGCCGCGTGAATCGCTCGCCATCACGTGGGCGCCGTAGAATTCGCCGGCCTGATGACCGGCGTGGCCGAAGGTTCCGACGACGTCGAGGGTCTCGCGGCGGACGATGTAGACCTCCTGATTGGTGCCGTCGATGATGATCAGGAAGGTCTGATCGGCGTCGGCCGAGAAGGCCAGATCCCAGACCGATCCGCTGCCGAAGGTCTCCTTCGCGATGAACGCTTCCTTCACAAACGTGCCGTCCTTGTGGAACACCTGGAGGCGATCGTTGGTGCGGTCGCAGACGTACACGAGCCCGTCATGTGAGATCCGAACGGCGTGGACGATTCGGAACTGCTCCGGAGGCGGGCCCTTCGGATCGTACTGACTCGGTCGCTCCTCGTGCTGCACGGCGCCGTTGAATGGTCCGGGCAGCTTCTCCCCGGCGCGTGTGAACCAGCTGTCGTCGGGCGGCTTGCCGTAGGCGCCCCAGTGGCGCTTGTACGCGCCGCTGTCAGCGTCGAACACGATGACGCGATGGTTCACGTAGCCGTCTGCGACGTAGAGCTCGCGCGCCGGTTCGTCGACAACCAGGTTGGCGGGCGCACCGAGATTCCGGACGTCGTTGCTGCCTGTTCCCTGTCCCTGATGCCCGATCTGAAGGAGGAAGTGGCCGTCGCGGGTGAACTTGAGAATCTGGGCGTCTTTGTCGCCGCCGCCAGCGAGCCAGACCCGGTCGTGCGCGTCGAGATAGATGCCGTGCTCGAGTTGCGGCCACTCGTACCCCGGCCCTGGACCGCCCCACGAGGAGAGCAGCGTGCCATCAGGCGCGAATTCCAGTACCGGCGGTGCTGCCCGCCAGATCGACCGGGTCTCGTTCGGCTGCAGCGTCGACGGGCGATGCGTCAGCCAGACGTGATCGCGGCTGTCGACCGCGACGCCGGCGACGGCACCCAGAATCCAGTGGTTGGGCAGCGGCTTGGGCCAGAACGGATCGACGCGGTACGACGGGAGAGTCGCCATCCTCGGAGTGTCGGGCATCGTGCGGCGCGGTCCGGTGACCAGCGAGGCCGCGATCAGCAGCGCCGCGGTCCGGCCGATCACTTTTTCGTCGTCTCCGTTTCGACCGCCTCCGGGAGGGGCAGGGGCGTCGACGCCGATGCCTTCAGCAGGCCGGTCTTCGCATAGGTCAGCAGCTTGTCTCGCGTATCGGAGATGTCGAGGTTGCGCATCGTGAGCTGGCCGATCCGGTCCTGGGGCGTGAAGAACGCCTCGCCTTTTTCCATCGTCAGCCGCTCGGGCTTGTAGGTCAGGTTGGGGCTGGTCGTGTTCAGGATCGAATAGTCGTTGCCGCGGCGCAGCTCCACGGTGACCTCGCCGGTAATGGCGCGGGCCACCCAGCGCTGCGACGTTTCCCGAAGCATCAACGCCTGCGGATCGAACCAGCGGCCCTGATAGAGCAGCCGGCCGAGCCGCCGGCCGGAGTCGCGGTACTGGTCGATCGTGTCCTCGTTGTGAATGCCGGTCACGAGCCGCTCGTAGCCAACGAACAGGAGCGCCATCCCCGGCGCCTCGTAGATGCCGCGGCTTTTCGCCTCGATGATGCGGTTCTCGATCTGATCGCTCATGCCGAGACCGTGGCGGCCCCCGATCGCGTTCGCTTCGCGCATCAGTGCGACAGGATCATCGAACGTCCGTCCGTTCAGTGACACCGGCCGCCCCTCCTCGAACCGAATCGTCACCGGTTCGGGTGCGATCGGGACCTCCGGTTTCCAGAATGGCACACCCATAATCGGCGAGACGATCGTGATGCCCTTGTCGAGGAATTCGAGATCCTTGGCTTCGTGGGTGGCACCGAGCATGTTCGAGTCGGTGGAGTACGCCTTTTCGACCGTCATGCGGTACGTGAAGCCGCAGCGCTCCATGTACTCGGACATCTCCTTGCGTCCGCCGAGCTCGTCGATGAACCGCTGATCGAGCCACGGCTTGTAGACGCGGAGCTCCGGATTCGCCAGCAGCCCGTACCGGTAGAAACGCTCGATATCGTTGCCCTTGAACGTGCTGCCGTCGCCCCACACGTGGACGTCGTCCTGGCGCATCGCGGTAACGAGCATCGTGCCTGTCACGGCGCGGCCGAGCGGCGTCGTGTTGAAGTACGGGACGCCGGCCGTCGAGATGTGGAATGCACCGCACTGCAGCGCGGCCAGCCCCTCAGTGACGAGTTCACGCCGGCAATCGATCAGCCGCGCCTTCTCTGCGCCGTACTCGAGCGCCCGGCGCGGGATGCTGTCGTAGTCCGGCTCGTCGGGCTGACCGAGGTTGGCGGTGTAGGCATAGGGAATCGCGCCCTTCTGGCGCATCCAGTGCAGCGCCGCGCTCGTGTCGAGGCCACCCGAAAACGCGATCCCGACACGCTCGCCGACGGGAAGGGTCTGAAGAATGTGACCCAATTACTTGACCTCGACGAGTTCGATCGCTTCCTTGCTCGGTCCTTCAATCATCACTGCACGCGTGTCACCGAGTTTGTACGGCTGTTCGAGGAACCGGACGTTCTCGTTGCGCAGCTTCGTGACCCAGGCGTCGAGATTCTGGACACTCAGCCCGACATGGTCAGCGAGGTGGCCGCGCGTGCTGACGAGCGGTTGATCACCCTGCCGCATGTAGCCGCCCATCGAGACGTCGCCGAAGGTCAGCGCAATCGACGGCGTCCGGTACATCCCGTCGTATTCGAGCGCCGGCCAGGTCTTGTCGGTGCCGCGTGTCACCTTGCAGTTGGCTTCGGTACGCGGTTCCGCGGCACCACGACGTCCCTGCGGCGCCGGCGCATTCAGATGCTTTTCGTACCAGAGCTGTGCGCAGAACGGATCCTCGTGATACATGTGCACGTGGTTGAAGCGCTCCGCCGGCATGTCTCCCTGGACCTCGATCAGCGCGTCGTCCGGCCCGCGAATGTAGGCGAAGCCCGGGCCGCCGGCTGGCTTGACGTTGGTCTTCTTCGCCTCCTCGAGCTGCATTCGGGTCCGGCCGAGGACGCCGCCGGTGCCCGGATAGGTATCGCTGTTGATGTTGACGGTAAGGTCACCCTCGCCGGTGTACAGCGGCACGAGCGTCACGCCCTGATCCCGCAGTCGTGCCATCGTGTCGCGCTCATGAAGGACGTGCCAGCCGAAGTGCCAGAACGCCGTCTGCGGCTGGGTTGCCGGCGGCTGGTCGACTCTCGTGAAGAGCACGAGCACGTTATTGGGCGATCGCAGCGCCGGCAGGCCTCCCCAGGTGGCCTTGGACGTCACCGGGAACGCCTTCGTGTACCACTCAATGGCCCGCTCGGGATTCGTCGAGTTCAAATGGAGGTGATGAAAGCCCGGGGCCGGCAGCGCACCGTCTTGTCCGTGGGCACGCGGCTCGGTCCACCAGGTGAGCGACGCGGCGACAACGGCCGCGAGCAGGAGAGCTCTCGTATTCATGTGTCGGCTCCGCCGTGAAAAACGGTATTGTATCGCCATATGAACAGGCGCGAATTTGCCGTCGCGGCGGTTGCGGCCGTTCCGTGGCTGACCCGCTCGCGCTCGCTCGGTGCGTCGGCGTCCGGCGTGAACGGCGATCCGGTCGGCGAGCGCAAGAAGATGCGCGGTGCCTTCATCATTCTGACGACCCCGTTCGCGGCGAGCGGGGAAGTGGACTGGGAGGATCTCGCGCGCGAGACGAAGTTTGTCGATCGATGCGGCGCCCACGGCAGCGTGTGGCCGCAGGGATCGAGCGGCGTCGCCAATCTAACCAAAGCGGAACGCCTGCGCGGAATGCAGGTGCTGGCGGAGACGTCCCGGGGCTTGAGCGCCGCTCTCGTCCTCGGCGTTCAGGGGCGCGACACGGCCGAGATGCTCGACTACGCGCACGCCGCGGAGGCCTTGACGCCGGATGCCTTGATTGCGATGCCGCCGAGCGGCGCGCACTCGATGGACGAGTACCGCGAGTACTTCCGCGCGTTGGCGCGAACGACCTCGCGGCCGGTCATCGTCCAGACAAGCGGCGGCGCTCGCGATCTGGCGCCAAGCGTCGATCTGATCGTCGAGCTGGCGCGCGAGTTTCCGCACGTCGCCTACGTCAAGGAGGAGTCGGCGCCCCTGGTCGAGCGGATGAAATCAGAAGTCCAGCACCGCCCGCCGTTGAAGGGGGTATTCGGCGCGTCGCTCGGGTCGGGCTGGCTGTATGAGATGCGTCTCGGCCTGGATGGGGTCATCACCGGGATGGGCATGTATCCGGATCTGATGGCGCGGATCTGGGAGTTGCACGAACGCGGTGACCATGCGGCGGTTCGTGATGCGTACGGCCGGTTCCTGTTGATGCGCAATGCGGCGCAGCAGATTCCGGGCACCGATTTGTATCTGTTCAAGAAACGCGGCATTTTCAAGACGACCGTCAGCCGCACCGGTGGCTCGGCCGCGTGGAAGGCCGCCAGCGTGGATCTGGCGCCGGACGCCATCGCTGAAATCGATTTTCGCTTCGAGGCGCTCAAACCGTACCTGAGGGTGACGTCATGAGAATGACCAGGCGGGAGTTCGCGGCGCTCGCCGTCGCGCTTCGCGCTTCAGACCTGGAGACGCAGATCTCCGAGCGGAAAACGGCGAACGCCGATCTCCGCTACGTGCATCTCGATGTGTTCACCGAGAAGCGGTTTGCCGGCAACCAGCTGCTCGTCTTTGTCAATCCCACGGGCCTCGACACCGCCACGATGCAGGCGATCACGAAGGAGTCGAATTACTCGGAGAACACGTTTGTCTTTCCGCCGGAACAGAGCGGAACTGACCATCGCGTGCGCATCTTTACGCGGACGGCCGAGACGCCGTTTGCAGGCCATCCGACGATCGGCACGGCGGTCGCGCTCGCCCACACGGGTGCGATCAAACCCGGCACGGCCCGCGTTGTCTTCGGCCTCGGGGTCGGTCCAACGCCGCTCGATCTCGAATGGGCGAACGGGAAACTCACCTTTGTCTGGATGACGCAGCTCAACCCGACGTTTGGAAAAGTGATCACTGATGCCGGGGCATTGGCGGCTGCCATCGGCGTGACAACCGCCGACATTCGAGCCGTCAAGGCATCGCCGGATCAGGCCATCGCGGGACAGGAAGTCAACTGCGGATCGAACTTCTTTATCGTACCGCTCGCGAGCCGCAAGGCGGTTGACGCGGCGGTGCTCGATCGTGCCAGGGCCGACGCCGTATTCGCCGCGGCCGGCACGCAACGTCGTGGAATGTATGTCGTCAGCACGGAGCGCGGCGCGGACGACTCGACCGCCTACTCGCGCCTGCTCGGCGCCGGCGGGATTGAGGACCCGGCCACCGGATCCGCCGCCGGCCCGGCAGGCTGTTTCCTCGCGAAGTACGCGCTGGTTCCTCCCGATCGTGTCGGGGCGATCGTGCTCCAGCAGGGTGTCCTCGCCGGCCGCCCGAGCCGCCTGCACGTGAAGATCGCGATGGACCGAGAGACCATCACGAATGTGCAGGTCGGCGGTGCCTCTGTGGTGGTCGGTGAGGGTGCGATTAGCGCGTAGCGCTCGTTACACCAGCGCGAACGCTCTCCATTCGACGTCGGCCGACCGACTGCCGCCGTGGGTCTCGCGTTCGTGGCCCGGGATCCGATCAGTCGCCGCTCGAATCACGACGCACGAGCTTTGTGACCTGCCCTGCGCAGCGCGATGAGGCTCCTGGGGCGACATCGTCATGCGACGCGAGAACGGCTGTCGTGCCTGTTTCAGGTCCCATCGGGCAGACCACACATCGCAAGACACGGCGGTGTCGGCTCACGCGGCCGTCCACCCACCGTCGACGAGAATGTCCGCGCCGGTGACAAATGTCGATGCCGGCGACGCGAGAAAGAGGCATGCCGTGACCAGCTCGTGCGGTTCGGCGAAGCGTTTCATCGGCACGTGCGATGTGAATGCCCGATAGACCTCGTCGTTGTCCAGGACTGGCCGCGTCATTTCTGTGACGAAGGGCCCGGGCGAGATCGCGTTGACGGTGATGCGTTTGTCAGCCCATTCGATGGCGAGCGTGCGCGTCAGCTGCAGCAGCGCGCCTTTGCTTGCCGCGTAACTGGTACGACCGGGAAACGATCGCGAGGCGAAGATGCTCGTGACGTGGATCAGCCGGCCCCACCCGGCGGCTTGCAGCAGCGGAAACATCTCGCGGGCGAACAGAAACGCGCCCGTGATGTTGACGCGCTGAATCGACTCCCACTCCTCGAGTGAGACCTGTTCAATCGGATGTCTCACGTTGATGCCCGCGGAATTGATCGCGATATTCAGCCGGCCGTCGAACCGCGCGTCCAGCGTCTGGCGTAAATGCTGGATTGATCCTTCGTTCGAGATGTCCGCCGGGCAGGACCAGCAGCGCCCATCGGTTTGGGCCGCGATCGCGTCTGCTGCGGTCAGACCTTTCTCCTCGGAACGGGAGACGATGCACACCGTTGCGCCATGGACACCGAGTCCGGTGGCCATCGCGCGACCCAGGCCAGTCGCGCCGCCCAGGACGACGGCGGTCGCGCCGGAAAAGTCGAATGGTCGCGGATTCATGAACCGGTCGCCTGCCAGTGTCCAGTCGTGAAGCCGAATGGCGGCCGGGTTCCGCGGTTGGTCAGTGCAGGCGAGCGGGTCGACCCAACGAGATCGGCATGTCTGTCATCACACACTGGACGCGGCGGCAACGTGTTCGTCGTTCGGCGTCGGACAACTCTGCCGATCGGCACAGACCCGTTTGATGACAGACGGCAGGTCTTGTGCGACCGCATGCTTCGGGACGAACGCGGCTGCGCCCGCAGCGAACGCCGCGCGCATGATGGTCGGATCACTCATGGCGGTGACCACCACCACTTTCACGTGCGGACTCGTTTGCGTAATCTGCCGGCACGCTTCCAGGCCATTGACCTTCGGCATGTTCAGATCGAGCACAACCAGGTCTGGCTGAAGCCGTCTCGCTGCTTCGAGCGCCGCGCTTCCGTCGGTCACGCTCGCGACGACGTCGCAGTCTCGCGCGAGCAAGCGTCCGAGGGCAATCACGATGGCGGGGAAGTCGTCGACAATCAAAACGCGAGGGCGTGCAGTGAGAGACACGGCGCTTTCCTTCCAGTTCAGAGATGAAGGACGGGGCTCCTCGGCGTCATCCGTCTAAGCGCGCAAGGATACCAGTACAAAACCGGTGTCCAAGAAAAAAATTCGTTTTCGATCGTCGTTTGGATTTAGGGCATTTCATCGCGACCGAGTTCATCGAGGGTGAACGCGTCGCG
The DNA here is from genome assembly GCA_051985095.1 of Vicinamibacterales bacterium. Classification (GTDB taxonomy): domain Bacteria; phylum Acidobacteriota; class Vicinamibacteria; order Vicinamibacterales; family CAVVIG01; genus Gp6-AA45. The sequence continues at coordinate 7,633 of JBPYEE010000457.1, forward strand.
ATCGCACGCGTGCGAGGCGAAGAACGGCCGCTGAATTGCTTATTGAGGCCGTTCAGGCGGCCTTCGGCTGGTGGCAGCCGGTGCCGCAGGCGTCGCGACCTCGTCAGCGGCGTGATCCGGCCGTACCAGTTCGCGCGCTTCGTGGACCAACTGCCCGAAAAAGTTCGGAGCGGTGCTCCGGCTCCATACACGTCACTCGGGTCCGATGGTTGATCAACGGTGCGCATCGGGTCGGCGTCGATCGAGGCGGCACGCGGGTGTTTGGGCGAACGTTGGGGTGACCTTTGCGCCGTGATCTCGGTACGTGGCTTCGAGAATACCCCTGGCGGCGCGCGCGGACCGTGTTCCGGGCGGGGCCCGCATCCCGAGCGTCTCAGCCGTGACCACGGGAGCGCGACTCCCGCGTGCGCGCCAAGCGTCTGGACCCGCTCCAGCCACGCGGGCACCGCGAGACCAACCCACTGGTGAGGACGGTATTGACACTATTTGGCGATTCCACGAGGCCGCGATCCGCCACCTCGCCGTCGATCCAGAAGATTGCCGAGGCGTCGGTTGACGCGACAGCTGCGGGCCGCTCAGGATCTCGCGCCGACAACCTACGTGATCTCTTTGACGGTGATCTCGTAGCGGAAGGTCTCGGGACTCAGGCTGTCGGCACGCCCGTTGGAGGTTTCCGCCTGTGGATACATGAAGTATCCGAGCGGCTTGTCGGCTGATCGCGGCAGCCGGACGTCCTGCGCCGTGTTGAAACCGACCCAGTTCATCTCCCACGCGCCGAACAGCCGCATGCGAGCGTCGCGGACTTTCTCGTGCGTCGGCGCCAGGTTGCCGGGTGGCTCTTCAAGCGCCACTTTGCGGACGTCTGCGGGATCGACCGGAACCCAGCCGTAGCCAACCAGATACACCTCGGCGCGGCAATGCTGTGCCTTCGCTGCATCCGGCGACGAGAGCCCCAGCGATTTGAATCCCAGCTTCGATGGCGCCAGCCGAATGCCGTACACGTCGCGCGCCGGAAGGCCCGCCGCGCGCGCCAGGCCAACGAACAGGGCGTTGATGTCGGCACATTTGCCGCCGAAATTCTTCGTTTCGAGCATGAAGCGGACGTCGCCGATCCCGCAGCCACGCGTCTGTGGATCGCGGAACGTGTGATCGACGACCCACTCGTAAATCGCCCGCGCCTTTTCGAGGTCGGTGCCGGCTCCGTGCGTGATCTCGTCCGCGCTGGTCTTGACGATGCCGTCGGTCGGCGCGAGTTTCGTTGGCGCCAGGAAGCGGGCAAATCGCGACAGATCAAGAGGGGGTGGGACGCGCGGCGTCGTCAGATCGATGGCATGATCCCGCGTGGCAACGCGGCTCGTCATCGTCACAATCGGCTCGGCGCCGCTGGGCCACTCGGTGAGAAGGACGTCGAACTCCTCGTTTTCGACCATCACCGACGTACCGCTCTCGGCATGGTAGGTGTCGCCGAGCGTCTGCTGGTAGGGCATGCCGACCAGGGGCGTCGGCAGCCACGCCCGCGTCACGCCGCTGGCGTTCTGCACATGCACGTGTGTCGTGAGCTCGAAGAGCCGCCACCCCTCGTTTGTGAGGGACTGCGTCAGCCGTTGCTCACTGGCGTCGGCGCGTAATGCAGAGGTCGGGCGGCTCCGAAGCGCCGCTGCCCAGGCGGCCGTCGAGATCAGAAACGTTCGTCGATTCACCGTGTTGCCGGCGCGACCGGAATCGTGACCGTCACGTCGTGCCGCCGGTACATGCAGACGCCATTGATGTCTTCGCACACGTAATAGAGCGCGTAGCCTGGAATCGCCAGGCGCGTGCGTGCAGCCGAGGATGGCACCATCACGTCGTACTCGACCGTGCGGGTTTCCTGACTCACCTCGGTCTCGGCATTCGGGACGACGATCGCGTGCTCGGCGGCGGTCACGCCGGCCGGCGGAGTCATCCAGTAAACCAGCGGGTCGGCGCTGTTGTTCCAGTGCGCCTTTGTCGCCTGATTCGGTCGGAATGTTACATGGACCCGCACCGTCTCTCCAGGCGCCGGCGCCGCGGGCACTGTCGTCGCGTCGATGCCGATGAACTCACCGTGATCACGACGAATCCGGCCGCGCGGATCGGGGTCGGTCTGGGGCCGCCCGGCGGCGGTGACGCGTGGATCAGGCGCCGCGAACTCCGAATCACCGGGTTCGACGCTCAAGGGGAGCGGTGTGTCGCCACGCGCCGCAATCTCGCGGCGGGCATCGCGGATCCAGTCGAAGAAGGCGTAAGGCTCGGCCATCCGAGGGCCGTACTGCTGGACGCGGCGCCGCCAGATGTACCGATTCGGGTCGATCTCGAGCGCCCGCGTCCAGTGCCGCTCGGCATCCTCGAAGTCCGAAGCGCGTCGCTCGGCCGAGTCGTACCGCGCTCGATATGCGCTGCCGAGGCGGAACTGCGACGGGCCATCGTTCGGATCGTGCCGGACGTTGCGTTGGTACGCGTCGATGGCGGCCGTCCAGGTGTGGAAGGTGTCGAATGCGCCGCGATCGACCGGAACCGGCGTCGCCGGCTTCGAATAGGTCTGGTTGACGAAGGTCTGCTCGATGGTTTTGACCGCCGACATCGGAAGCT
>JBPYEE010000458.1:0-6464 GCA_051985095.1 Vicinamibacterales bacterium
CCGTGATTGCGTTCAGCGGGCCGGTTGCGAACACGCCCGGCGCGATTCCAAGATCGCGGGCGCGTGGGCGGCTCTGCGCCAGGCCCGTCGCCGTCGCCGCGATCGCCAACAGCAATGCTGCCCGCATCGACTTCATGCCTGGAGCGCCGCCACCCGCGCCGTCAGCCGATCGAGCCGTTCGACGAGTTCGCGATGCCGCTCGGCTTCGGGTGTCGGCTTCTTCGCGAAAAACGAGATGCTCCCGCCGGGATCGAGGATCGCCCGCTCGATTTCATCCAGGGACCCGAATCCCTGTTTATGCGCCGCCGCCACAAGCTCGTTGTGCGTGATCAGCTCCGCGCGCAGGCGATCTTCGCACAGCCGGCCGGCATCGATGAGCAGGTCGGGATCGCCTTCGACGATCCGTTCCAGCCTTTCGTGGTCGAACAGAAAGCGGACGACGACGTAATTGATGCCCAGAAGCGTCGCCGCGCCGACGAGGCCCCCCGTCACGCTGTTGTCATCGCCGATGATCGCGTTCTGGACCGTGTTCGACAGGGTCAGCAGGACGACGAGGTCGAATGGATTGAGTTGTGCGAGTTCGCGCTTGCCCGCCAGACGCAGCCCGACGATCAGGAACACGTACACCACCACCGGCCGGAGGACCTTCTCGGCGACCGGCAGGGTGAGCACGAACATGTCATGGAGGGTTTTTTCCATGCGCCGATTGTATGATGCGGGGCGCGCGTCGCGCAGGTGACGACGGGCGTGCCCTATGAGCATTACGGTCGTCATTGCCGACGACCATCTGGTCGTCCGTCGCGGGTTGCGTGCCGTCCTCGAGGATCAGCCCGACATCTCGGTAGTGGGCGAGGCGGCCGACGGCCGCGCGGCGCTGACGCTGGTCGCAGCGCTCGACCCGGACCTGCTCGTCCTCGACCTCGTCATGCCCCGCCTCGACGGGCTGCAGGTGCTCGGTGAGCTGACTTCCCGGGGCGCGCGCACCCGCGTGGTCGTGCTGTCGATGCATGCCGATGACGCCTGTGTCGTCGCGGCGTTGCAGGCTGGCGCGATGGCATACGTCGTCAAGGACGCACGCGCGTGCGAGCTGGTCGAAGCCGTGCGCCAGGCGTCGGCGAACCGACGGTTTCTCAGTTCACAGCTGCCGGAACGCCGCGAGGGCGGCCTGGGGAACCGCGGGACGCCGCCCGCCGATGCCTACGACGTGCTGACCGCTCGTGAGCGCGAAATCCTGCATTTGGCGGCCCAAGGTCTGACAAATCCAGAAATCGGGCGGAGACTGGCGATCTCGCGTCGCACGGCGGAAACCCACCGTGCGAACCTCCTCCGAAAACTGGGCCTCAAAGGCTCACGCGAGCTCATGCGTTACGCTAAGGCGCGGCACTGTCGACCTTTAGTTCGGACCGCCTCGCATGATAAGGTGGACGCGTTTTTGCTGGGATGGCGACCTAGCTGAACAATCCTAAAGTCGTTTAATGGTGTCTCTCGTCGTTCTCCCCACGACGATTCGCCAGTTTGCCCGGGGGTCTGTCGCGGTTGCCGTCGTGATGATTGGCGCCGCGCTGATCACGCGAGCGCAGTCCGCGCCGTCGCAGACGACGGCCGCGCCCGGTGCGGCCTCCGACGGCACGACGCTGCTGCCGAACGGGTGGCGTCTGGCGCCGGCCGGCAGGCACCTCGCCCTCGGCGACCTTCCGCTCAACCTGGCGATCTCGCCGGACGGCCGCTACGCGGTCGTGACGAACGACGGGCTGTCGCGTCCCTCGCTGAGTGTGATCGATATCGCCAATTGGGCAGTCAAGAGCACCTTCCCGCTCGACGCAGCATGGTACGGACTCGCCTGGGCGCCCGACGGCACCAAGATCTATTCGGCGGGCGCGTCGCAGAACAACGTGCAGGAGTTCGCGTTCGGCGACGGCACACTGACGCGCGCGCGCACGTTCCAGCTGCCGGCCGCGACCGGCGAGACCTTCGCCGGCGGGCTGGCGGTCAGCAGCGATGGCCGGAGGCTGTACGTCACGCGCGTCTTCGCACAGACCGTGTCGGCCATTGATTTGTCGAGTGGACAGGTCACCGCGACGGCGTCGCTGCCCGCCGAACCGTATACCGTGGTGGCGTCGCCCGACGGCCAGCGCGTGTTCGTGTCGCTCTGGGGCGGCGCGAGCGTCGACGTGCTGCGCGCCGACACCCTGGCATCGGTCGATCAGCTCACGACCGACGAGCATCCGAACGCGATGGCGTTGTCGAGTGACGGCCGCCGCCTCTTCGTCGCCTGCGCGAACGCGGCGTCGGTCTGGACGTTCGACACGATGATCCTGCAACCGATCGAACAAATCGCGGTCAGGATGTATCAAAACGCGCCCGCGACCTCGACACCCGATTCGCTGGCGCTGTCGCCCGACGGCACCACGCTCCTCGTGGCCAACGCCGACCTCAACGCCGTCGCCATGATCGACGTCAGCAACCCCATCGCCGCCAACGTCAGCGGCTTCGTGCCGACGGGATGGTATCCGACCGGTGCCTCGTTTACACCAGATGGGCGTCAGCTGCTGATCCTGAGCGGCAAGGGGCTCTCCTCCGCGCCCAACCTGCAGAACGGAGGGTTGGACACGCGGCTCACCGGCACCATTTCAGAGGTCGCCACACCCGATCGCACGACGTTGAACGACTACACGCGCCGCGTCACGAGTCTGTCGCCCTACAACGACACATTTCGGTTGGCTCCGGCCAACGCACCGGGGGGCGTGGCAATTCCGACTCAGGTCGGCGGCGCGTCACCCATCAAGTACGTCTTCTACGTCATCCGTGAAAACCGGACGTACGATCAGATTCTCGGCGACCTGGCGCAAGGCAACGGCGCCCCGAAGATGACGCTTTTCGGCAACGACGTCACGCCGAATGCGCACGCCCTCGCCGCGAACTTCGTCCTCTTCGACAACTTCTACGTCGACGCCGACGTGAGCTACAACGGTCACGCCTTCACGACCAGCGCCTACGCGACCGATTTCGTCCAGAAGATGTGGCAGACGTACATGGCCGGGCGCGGCGGTCCGTACCTCACGGAAGGCAACGGCACGATGCGCGGTCCGTACGGGAACATCAGCGCGCCTCAGCAAGGCTACATCTGGGACGCGGCGCGGCGCGCGAATGTCTCCGTTCGCAGCTACGGCGAGTTTGTCGCCAACACGTCACGGACGTCCGCCGGCGACGTGACGGCCGTCGGGACCGTGCCTGGTCTGCAGGGCTTTGTGGCGCCGGCCTACCCCGGCTGGGATCTGACCATCACCGATGGCAGGCGGATCGACCGCTGGCTCGACGAGTTCACGCAAATGACGGCCCACGGCACGCTGCCCCGCCTCTCGATCATCAGGCTGCCAAACGATCACACGGCGGGCACGAAGGTCGGCGCGCCGACGCCGCGGGCCATGGTTGCCGACAACGACATCGCCCTCGGCCGCCTCGTCGAGGCGATCTCCAACAGCAGCGTGTGGCAGCAATCGGCGCTGTTCGCCGTGGAGGACGATGCGCAGTCGGGGCCGGACCACGTTGACTCGCACCGCTCGGTCCTGCTCGTCGCGAGCCCCTTCGCGAAACGCGGGTTCGTCGACCACACGTTGTACACGACCTCCGGCGTGCTGCGCACAATCGAGCTGATCCTCGGGATCGCTCCGATGAGTCAGTACGATGCTGCCGCCGCGCCGCTGTACAACGCGTTCACCGGCACACCGAATGTCGCGCCCTTCGCGCGGTTCATGCCGCGTGTCCCGCTCGACGAGACGAACCTGCCCTCCTCCTTCGGCGCCACGCTGTCCTCGTCGATGGACTTCTCGATGGAGGACCGGGCGCCCGAGCAGCTCCTCAACGAGATCATCTGGCGGTCCGTCAAGGGCTCCCGCTCGCCGATGCCGCCGCCGCGCCGCAGTGTGCTGGTCCGTCCGAGCGCGGCGTCCGCCGATGCCGACGACGACGATCAGTAGCGGTCCGTCCCCATCGAAGGACCACTACAATCTGTCTGTTGAGCCGACTGTCGGTCGTCCTGGTCTGCCTGCTCGGCGTGTGCGCCGCCGGCTGCGCGCGCGTGCCGCCGCCGCCCTACGCGCTGAACTGTTCAATCGAGGGTGCCCCGCCGCGACTCCTCGTCAGCGCTGAAGAGATCGCCGTTCCGCTGGTGATCGCGAATTCCGGATCGCGCCCCTGGGATCCGGCACGCATCCACGCGTCGTACCACTGGCTGTTTCTGATCCCGCGCGAGCTGGCGTCGCGGTCGCGCTGGAATGTGCCCTATCAAAACGGGATTCGGAGCGAGCTCGGTGGGCCCGTCGCGCCCGGCGGGACCGTTCGAGTCGAGGGACGGCTGCTCGCGCCGACGGTGCCCGGCGTCTACTGGCTGCAATGGGACATGGTCGACGAAGGCGCCGTGTGGTTTGCGCAGGTCGCGCCACGTCAGCCTCGCACGCTCGTCCTGGTCGCGCCGCCGCTCATGTGGCTGTTTGCGCCCTTGCCGCTCATCGTCGCCGTGATGGGAGCGGTCCGGGCCACCGCGAATGCGACGCGCGTCGCCGCCCCGAGGTCACGCGTCAGCCGGATTGACCTTCCGTACGACGTCCTCTGGTGCGGCACAGTGCTGCTGGCAAAGCCGTTCGTGATCATCCACGACGCCCTGCTCGAACCGACGCGGGTCGCCTACTGGCTGATCGCCGCCCTGGCCCTCGGGATCTCCGCCGGCCTCGCGCTCCTGCCTCGCCGCCTGCGCCTCTGGAGCTCGCTGGCCATCGGCCTCTTCGCCTCGGGGCTCATCCTGAGCGACGTCGTCTACTACCGGTTCTTCGGCGACGTGCTGTCGGCGCCAGCGCTGCTCGGCGCGCATCAGACCGGGCAGGTATGGGGGTCGATTCGGAGCCTCGTCACGCCGGAACTGGCCTGGCTGGTGATCGACTGTCCCTTCGCGGTCTGGATGGTCATCGGAGGCACACGCGCCGGAGGTCGAGAGCTGGACTGGCACCGGCGTCTCGCCGTCACGGTCGCGACCCTGGGCGCGGTCGCGCTGGCCGGACTTGCGATCGGTGCTCCCCGCGCGCTCGCCGCCACGCCCCTCGACCAGATGTTCCGGAACCGGGCGGTCGTCGAGCAGCTGGGGCCGTTCGGATACCACGCGTACGACGCCTGGGCCTATGCGCGGACGGTCTGGTGGAAACCAGCCGTGACCGACGCCGCCATTGCCGAGGCGGTCGACTGGTTCGCGCGCCGCGCGCCGCTTCGGAGCGGGCCGGCGTCGCCGGCCTTCGGCGCCGCGCGCGGCCAGAACCTGATCGTGGTCCAGGTCGAATCGCTGCAGGACTTCGTCGTGGACCTGTCGGTCGATGGCCAGGAGGTCATGCCGCATCTCCGCCGTTGGAGCCGCGACAGTATCCGGTTCACGAACGTCACGGACCAGACCAGCGAAGGACGCACCTCGGACGCCGAGTTCACCACCCAGACGTCGTTGCTGCCGCTGGATCACGGCGCGGTCGCGTTCCGCTACCCGGGGAATCACTACGTCGCGCTCCCGCGCGTGCTTCACGACCATGGCTATGCGACGCTGTCGGCGGTCCCGTTCGAGCCGGGGTTCTGGAACCGCCGCGTGATGCACCCGTCGTACGGGTTCGAACGGAGCCTCTTTGAGCCCGACTTTCAACTGACCGAGCAGATCGGGTGGGGCCTGAACGACCGTGATTTCCTGCAGCAGATGGTGCCGCGGCTCGAACGGCTGCCGCAGCCCTTTGTCGCCTGGATGATTACGCTCTCTCTGCATCATCCGTTCGACGGTTTTCCGGCGGCTCACAAGACGCTGAAACTCGGCGCGGTCGACGACACGTCGTTCGGCAACTACCTCCACACCATGCGCTTCTTCGATGACGCGCTCGACCTGTTCCGCCAGTCGCTCGAACGCGACGGCCTCTGGAATCGCAGCGTCGTGGTGGTGTTCGGCGATCACGATGCCGGGTTCGCGCGCAGCCCCGAGCTCGCGTCGGCGATGCAGATCGGATCCGACGAAGTCGCATGGGCGCTCAACGATCGGATTCCGTGGTTCGTCAAGGCGCCCGCCGCGCCGGGCGCCCGCGCGGTGCCGGCGGGGCAGACCGACTTTGCGCCGACATTGCTCGCGCTGCTCGGCATCGATGCGGCGCCGCTGCCGTACATCGGACGCAATCTGCTCGGCACTCCCGACGATCCGCCCATCGTGCGTCCCTACCTCGATTGGATCGACGCCCGCCACCTGTCGCTCGCCCTCGGCTCCGATCGCGCGTGTGTCGATCTCGACCGGCGCGCATTTGCCCGGGCGGGTGATTGCGCGAGCAGCGACGCGGCTGCACGACGGACGCACGAGATCTCACGCCTGGTCGTCGTCGACGATCTGCAACAACGCATCGCGACCGCCCTCCGACATTCGCCCTGAACGCCTCGAACGGGTCAGCGGGTACAAT
>JBPYEE010000459.1:0-3913 GCA_051985095.1 Vicinamibacterales bacterium
CGTCCTGGCCGGATGCCCGAAAGATTGCGGCCGAAGCCGCAAAAATGCCGGCCGCCATGCTGGCGACGACCGCGTACCCGATGATTCGTTTCGCCGACATCACCGTCCTCCCGCAGCGCCCTTAGAAGAGCGGCCTGAACAATTCGTGAACGACCAGCCCGGGACGGCCGCTGGCGCCGGAATAAATGGTTCCCTTGTCGTCGACGCCCAGAAACTCCGTGCCAGCCCCGCGCGTCGCTTCTTCGTCGGGTATAAACGCCTTGATCCAACCGGTCTTGATGTCGCCGACCCGTATGCCGCGCTCCCAACCCGGGTTCCAATGGGCATCGGACATGCCGTCAGCGACGTAAATATTCCCCTTGTTGTCGATGGCAATTGCGCTCGGCTTCCCGAACTGTGTCCATCGCGTAACGAAATGGCCTTCGCCGTCGAGCACTTGCACGCGCTGGTTCCCGCGATCGGCGACGTAGATCTTGCCTTCTGAGTCGATCGCGATGTCGTGTGGATCGTTGAAGTGCAACGGCTCGGCGCTCTCTGATCCAATGCCGCCGCCGAGCGCCATGATGAACTTGCCGTCCTTCGAGAACTTGACGACGCGGTTGTTCCCGCCACGCGACGCGTACATGTTGTCCTTATTGGGGCCGCGCGTTGCGCCGCCATGACCGTCGGAGATCCAGATGTCACCGTTCGCCGCCACGACGACACCCGTCGGACCGTTGAAATGCTTCTCGTCGGCCCCGGACACCCCGGCCTCGCCGAGCGTCATCAGGACTTTGCCGTCCGGGCTGAACTTCCACACCTGGTGACCGATGTGCTTTTTGAATCCCGCTGCGCCGCGCGGGTCGCCAGCCGCTGCGCCGTCGGTCACCCAGACATTGCCGCCGCGGTCAACAAAGAACCCGTGTGGAAAATTCAACAAGCCCTTTCCGAAGCTCTTCACGAGCTTGCCGTCGCGATCGACTTCGATGATTGGGTCGAGGTCGGATTCCGCGCAACCGTTCGCGCCGCAGCGGTCCAGAATCCAGATGTGATTCCCGTCGGGATCCATCTTGATCCCGCTGGCCACGCCGATCTTGCGGCCTTGCAGCTTGTCCCAGTTGTAATTGACCTTGTATGGACTGGTCGATTGCTGCGCCCTCGCCGTAGTTCCGCCGATGACCGCCGCGACCGAGATCGCGGCAATGCATATCGTGTGGATGCATGCTACACGCGCCATGGTTCGCCCTCCTCGAGGTGCTGACCGTTAAAACGAATACGTTACGCCGAGTTCGTACAGCCGTGGCGGCACGATCGTCGTAGGCTGATTGAACGCAGCGCCGGATCGCTGCTGGACCGTGAGCACGGTACTTGTGTTCAGCGAGTTGTAGACGTTCATCCGGAGCAGGAACCGCTGCCCGGTCGCGAATCGAAACGCTTTCTCGAGGCGGAGATCGAGAAGATTCAGTGGCGGCGTTCGGTAGGTGCCGATTGGATCGACATTCGCCACGAGCGACGGAACTGTCGACGTACCGCCGGTCGTGAACAGTACCTGCCGTGCATACGCGGTCCCGCTGATGTTCTGGTAATTCGCCGATGGCGTAATGCCAAACGGCAGCTGATACACGCCGGAGACTTTCGCCTCCCATTCCCAGGTGTTGTCGGCAACGTTGATCTCGGCATTCGGGTTGTAGGCCAGCGGCGGCACGTTGCCAAACGGGATGTGTTTCTTCGTGGCGGTATACGCGGCGCTGACCTGCCAGCGGTTGGACAGCCGCTTCATCACTGCCACCTCGAGGCTCTTGAACGTCTGATCGGCGTTCGGATCGTTGATGAGCATCGTTTGCGAAAACGCGCTGCCGGCGAGGGCCGCCGGGTAGGCGTAATACGTAATCGCGGTGCCCGGATCGTCGGCCGTGCCCAGCACACCGTCCGGACCCGGATCTTGCTTGGTGATCGGAATGTTGTATGAGGAGTATGGCCGCGGCGTGTTGAGGAGACGATACGTGTTCGTGGTGTGCGTAATGAGGCCAGTCAGCCGAAATCCGATGTTCGGGGCCAGCTGTCGCTCGAGCGACAGCGAGTACTCGTCGATCATCGGCTCCTTCTCGTTCGGGTTCGGCACGCCGGCGGCCAGTGTGCCGCCACCGCTCGCAGCAAGCGAAACGAAATCCGGGCTGCCCGGTGACATGTTCACCTCGCCAGGCTCATACAGACCGTCGTGATTCAGGTCATGCCACAGCCACGTCGTCTGTGTGCCCTGGTTCGGGTTGACGTTGATCAACTCCGGATTGTGCTCGCGCATGTGCGCGAAGCGGCCCCAGCCGCCCTTCACGACCGTCTTGCCGTCACCTGAGAGATCCCAGGCAGCGTGGAGGCGTGGCACGATCGGGCTCCACGGGTTCATCGTGACCTGCGGCGAGCAGCCGGCTGCAGCAAACATGCCAGCCTGACGGCAGAATGGCGGCACGAACCCGTTGTCGTGCGCGTAGCGCACGCCGAGATTCAGTGTCACCTTGGGATTGATCCTCCAGCGATCCTGCGCGTAGACGCCGAGATAATGGACCGTGACGATCGGCTCGACTGGCCAGTTGAAGGTATAGAGTTCGAACGGTGCTCCGCCGTTGAAAACGGTCTCCCACGAGTTGTACGGAGACCCGGCTGACCCCGAGACGTCTGAGCCGGCAATGTAGTCGAATCCTGTTTTGATCTCGTGATCGCCGGCAAACCATCGTGATTTGTACCAGGTCAGCGATCCGCTCGAGTCATAGTTCCAATCCTGCGACACGGAGCCGTCCTGAGCGGAGTCACCGGTGACCTTGGTCGTTTTCAAATCAGTGGAGGGCGCCGCAGTACTGAAGCCAACAAACCGCGAATGGACGTGGAAGAAGCCGTAGGTGAACGACGCGACCACCGAGTCGTTCGGGACCCACTGCCACCTCAGATTCGTCGTCTCCGCGTACCAAATCTGCTGGCTCCTCGAATCCCAAGACACAAACGGCGTCACACCGTTGCCGGTCAGGCCTTTCGTGGCGTACTGCAGGTACTGGGTGACCTGCTGCGTGGGCGTCATCTGCCACGTCAGCTTTTCAGTCGCGAAGCTCTGGGACTGGCCTTGCACCGCGGGTGAACCATCGTCCTGGTACGCGTTCAGAATGTCTGCGTTGTTCGTGCGCTTACGGCCTGACCCGTAGAACCACAGCTTGTCCTGGACGATCTTCCCGCCCAGCTGTCCGTCGGCGTCGAGGCGCTGATCGAGATTGGGAGGCGCCTTGATTCCCTGCGCTATCAGGGAGGCGTCCACGTTGTTGCTTTGAAAGTGGTTGTTCGTGTTCAGGTAGCTGCCTTCACCGTGGAACGTGTTCCCTCCCGACTTCACGACCGTCGTCGTGTAGACACCGATTCTGGGGATGGCTGCGTCATGAGCGATTGTCTCGACGCGAGCTTCCTCCATCGCGAGATAGTCGAAGTAGTTGCCCCACTGTCCGCCGCTGCTTCTGAACGAAACGGTGTTGACGCCGTCGATGACCTGCCATGAATCGGCGACCTGGCCGAACGCATTGATCACCGGAATCGTGACGAGCGCCGTGCCGCCGACATCGAGGTTGCCGCGCGCGCCGGGCGTCTCGGTGACCAGCGTCAGCAGCCCGTTACGATCCGTTGGGGTCAAATCGAGTGTCTCCTTCGTCAAGACCGTGGCGCCGGTCGTCGACGTCGGATCCACGACCGGCGATGCACCGGAAACAGTGACGCTTTCCTCGAGCCCTCCGATTTTCATGTCGGCATCGACGCGCGCCGAGAAGCCTTGCGTGAGCCGGAGACCTTCGCGTTTGACCGTCTGGAATCCGTCGAGCCGGAACGTCACCTCGTAGGTGCCGATCGGCAGTGGCGTAATGCGGTACTCGCCTTTCGGATCAGTCACGTCGGATACCTCTTT
>JBPYEE010000460.1:0-23118 GCA_051985095.1 Vicinamibacterales bacterium
TCGCGATGATCGTGGCCGCCAGACCGACGTTTCTGGACAGTGAGCGAAGCGCAAACTTCAGGTCAGCGAACAGTGTCATACGAGTCACCAGCCAAACGCGTAGCGTTCGCGCCGTGGATCGGCGCCGCCCCGCAAACTGCCTGTCTTCAGGTTCACGCCGACGGCCACAACGCCGGTACTCATGGCATACGGGCCGATGACGCGCAGCACGTGGCCGCGCATCTTCAGGTCCTCGAGAACCTGTGGCGGCACGCGGCTTTCGACCTCGAGTTGCCCGGGAATGCTCTCATGGTTGTCGAACGAACTATGCGGGTGATCGGAGTTGATGCGTGGCGCCTCGATAGCCGCCTGTAGATCCATGTCGAACACGATCAGATTTAACAGGACATTGAGCAGCTGCTGATCCTGGCTGTCCCCGCCCGGCGTGCTGATCGCCAGAAACGGCCGGCCGTCCTTCAACACGATCGTCGGCGTCAGCGTCGTCCGCGGGCGCTTGCCGCCGACGAGCACGTTGGGGCTCGCCGGATCGAGATCGAAGACCTGCATGCGGTTCGACAGGGGAACGCCGGTGTCGCCCGCAATGAACGCGCCGCCGAGCAGCCAGCCGGAACTCGGCGTGGCGCTGAACAGATTCCCGTCCTTGTCGACCACGTCCACGCAGGTGGTATCGCCCGACGTGTTCGGCCCCTTCTGGCCCTGGGCGTGCGGGATGTAACGGGTCGCCGGTGCCTTCACCTCGGGATCGAAGGCGAACGGATCGCCGGGCCGGTGATCGAGAAACGCCTTCGCCCCGATCAAGCGGCGGCGCGTCGCCGCGTAGTCTTTGGACAGGAGCCCGGCCAGCGGGACGCGCGCAAACGCCGGATCGCCCAGATAGGCGTTGCGATCGTCGTAGGCGAGCTTGATCGCTTCGTGCACGGTGTGGAGGTAGTCGGCCGAGTTCGCTCCCATCGCCTTGAGATCGAAGCCTTCGAGGATGTTCAGCGTCTCGAGCAACACCGGGCCCTGGTCCCATGGTCCCGCCTTGTAGACGGTGTAGCCCTGAAACGTCGTGGTCGTCGGCTTTTCGATCGCGCCCTGGAAACCAGCCAGGTCGTCGTAGGTGAACACGCCGCCTTCGGCGCGATCGGCTGTCGCGATCGCGCGCGCGATGTCGCCCTTATAGAACGCGTCTCGACCGGCGCGAATCGACGCGCTTCGATCGTGCGTCTTCTCGAACGTGGCGTGCTCGGCCGCGACAATGGTCCGCAAGGTCTTCGCGAGATTCGGCTGACGGAAGATCTCGCCCACCTCCGCGACGTGGTCATTCGGATAATAGAGGTGGCCCCACTTGTACGCCGTCGTCGCCTTCTGGTTGCTGAGGAGGAAGTCGCGGAGAAACGCGTACATGGGAAAGCCGTCGGCGAGCTCGATCGCCGGCGCCATCACCTGTTCGAGGCGCATCGTGCCGGAGTGCTCGAGCGCGATCGCCATCGCGTCCATCACCGCCGGGAGCGTGGCCCCGCGCGGCCCATTCGCGTCGACCTTACCGGCGCCCTTGAAGAGCGCCGGCGTCGCGGCGCGCGGCGCCGGACCTTGACCGTTAATGACCACGACCTGTTTCGTCCTGGCGTCGTAGATCATCGTCGGCACTTCGCCGCCGAACCCGAAATGGGAGATCTCGACGACCGACGCGGCGAACACCGTCGCAACGCCGGCGTCGATCGCGTTGCCGCCCTCCTGCAGAATGCGCGTGCCGGCCCAGACCGAATAGTGCCGGCCGCCGGCGACAATGCCGTGCTGACCGACAATTTCCGGCCGCATCGTCGCGATCCGACGTGGAGCCACGCGGGTCGGCTCCACTTGCGGGGCGACGGCGGTCGGGACCAGGAGGAAGAGCAGTGAAACGAGGCTGGTCCGCATGGTGCGTCGAATTGTAAGCCGGCCGCGCCGGCGGCGCTACCGGAGTCGCAGCGCGACGATCTGCACGGTTTCGCGCGCTCGCGGTCTCGCGCGGGGGTGCCTGTCGAGCGCGACCCGTGCCCGGCTCACGGTGAGCGGATCGATCGTCGCGTTCCGCCAGTGTTCGACGATGTAGTCCCGCAGCTCGTCGATCGAGTCCGCGTAGGTCGAAAAGGTGAACTCGAGGCCGTGCCCGGCTGTCAACGCCCCCGATTCAAGCGCGCTCGTGATCGCATCGGTGGCCGCGCGATGGCGCTGCGGCGCATCGCCGGCCGTCACCGTGCCGACGATGTCCGGCCCGACCTCGACGACGGCGGGCGTCGCCGTCGGGTGCACGTCGATGATGATGCCGCGAGACCGGACCATCCGGCGAGCGCGCTGCAGGGCATCGACCATGCCCTCAATGGGCAGTCATCACAACGACCACGCGAAGAGGACGACATCGACGGACTGGTCGGGCAAGACGAGGTCCTCGATCCCGATCGCGCGGGCGTCAACGCGCGGCAGTGCGATCCGGAGGTCGGCGATCGCCTCGTGGTCAGGGTCGATGGCGATGATCGCGGCCGCGGCCGCCTCGTAGTGGCGCGTCAGGCGTCCATCGCCGCAGCCGATTTCGAGCACCTGCAGCCCCGCAAACGACGGCAGCGTCTGGCGAAGCGCCTCCGGCTCGTGGCCTTCCGGGTCTTCGACGATGGCCATGGTGCAGACAACGTAACACGAGCGCTGATTGCCGTTCGTCGTACCGATGTTGCACCTGAGGGCTATGGTGAATCGCCATGAAACTCGCCCTTGCGGCCGCGTTGACGCTGTGCAGCCTGTCGGTCAGCAGCTTCGGCGATCGGGTGACGACGATTCGGCCGGGGCCGGTGGGGGCCGGCGTCACGCTCTTACCGAACGGTTGGAAGATCGCGCCCGCCGGCCGGCACATTCAGGTCGGCGATCTGCCGTTGGCGATGGCGGAGTCACCCGACGGCCGGTGGTTGCTCGTTGCGAATAACGGCTACGCGCTGCCGACGATTTCAATTGTCGACATCCAGCATCAGAGCGTTCGCGGCACCTTGCAGCTCGATCACGCCTGGGTCGGCCTGGCGTGGCATCCGGACGGAAAGCGCGTCTACGTGTCCGGCGCCGCGAACAACACCGTTCATGAACTGACCTGGGCGGATGGCGTGCTCACGCGCGCGCCGGATCTGGTCCTCGGACGACCGATGGAGATTCCGCGGCCCGACGCCGAGAGCGCCAATATCAACCGGCCCGATCCGGTCCCGCCAACCGATCCGGCTCTGCAGCCCGAGCCGGTGCCCCAGAGTTTTATCGGCGGCCTGGCGATCACGCCCGACGGGACGCGCCTGTTTGCCGTGCACGTCCTCGGTCAGATCGTCAGCGCCGTCGATCTCAAGACCGGCCACGTCCTGCACAGCATTGATCTGCCCGCCGAGGCATACACGTGCGTTGTGTCGCCGGATGGTACGACGTTGTACGTCTCGCTGTGGGGCGGCGCCAAGGTGCTGGCGTACGAGACGAAGACGTTCCGGCTCACCGGGGAGTTCGACGTCGGCGAACACCCGAACGCAATGGTCCTGTCGCGTGACGGCACGCGCCTCTTTGTCGCGTGCGCGAATACGAACGCCGTATTTGCGATCGACGTGCCCGGACGGCGCGTGATCGAGCAGGTGTCGGTCGCGATGTCTCCCGGCGCGCCACCGGGTACGACCCCCAACCACGTCAGCCTGTCTCCCGACGAGAACCGGTTGCTCGTCGCCAACGCCGACAACAACACCGTGGCGGTGCTTGACGTGTCGAACCGCGGCGCGACCCAAGTCGCTGGATTCATTCCCACCGGCTGGTACCCTACTGCGTCATCGTTCAGCCGGGACGGTCGCCAAATCTTTGTCCTGAGCGGCAAGGGGCTCACGTCGGAAGCCAACCCTCGCAACGGTCCCAATCGCTTCGAATACATCGGCGGGATGCTGACCGGCACGCTCTCGTTTCTCCCGGCCCCCGATCGGGACGCGCTGCAGACGCTGACGAAAATGGCGGTCAGCGTAACCCCGTACTCCGATGAGCATCGGCTGGCGCCCGTCAATCCGCCCGTGGCTTCGCCCGTTCCCGGGCGCGTCGGCGCGCCGTCGCCCATCAAGCACCTGTTCTACGTGATCCGCGAGAACCGTACGTACGACCAGGTGTTCGGCGATCTCGACCGCGGCAATGGCGATCCCACGCTGTGCCTGTTCGGCGACGAGGTGACGCCGAACGCGCATGCGCTGGTGCGCGAGTTCGGCCTGCTCGACAACTTCTATGTGGACGCCGAAGTCAGCTATGACGGCCACGCGTGGTCGATGGGCGCCTATGCGACCGATTTCGTCGAAAAACTCTGGCCGACCAACTACGCGCGCCGCGGCGCCGTCTACCTGAGCGAAGGCACGGGTGTGATGCGGAATGCGTACGGGAACGTGGCAGCGCCGCGGGATGGATACATCTGGGACGCCGCCCTGCGCAAGAACCTGTCGGTGCGCAGCTACGGTGAATTCGCGCACTGGGGACCGGGGACGCCGGCCGACCGCGCGGCGGGCCGCGTGCCGGCGATCGCCTCGGTGCCTGGTCTCGCGGGACGCATCAACGAGCACTATCCGCCGTGGGACCTGTCGATTCCGGACAACAAGCGTGTCGACATCTGGGCCCGCGAATTCGCCGAACACGATGCGTCCGGCCAGGTGCCGGCGTTATCGATCGTCCGCCTCGGCAACGATCACACCAACGGCACACGTGCGGGGTGGCCAACGCCGCGCGCGATGGTCGCGGAGAACGATCTCGCGATCGGACACCTCGTCGAGACGATCTCGCGCAGCCGCGTCTGGAAGGAATCGGCGATCTTCATCCTGGAAGACGATGCGCAGAACGGCCCCGATCACGTCGACGCGCACCGCTCCCCGGCGCTCGTCATCAGCCCCTTTGCCAAACGGCGCAGCGTGGACAGCACGCTGTATACCACCTCCGGCATGCTGCGGACGATGGAGTTGATTCGCGGGCTTCCGCCGATGTCGCAGTACGATGCCGCCGCCACGCCGATGTACAACGCGTTCCAGCCGACCCCCGACCTCGCTGCCTATGTCCATCTCGAGCCGCGCATCTCGCTCGTCGAGCGCAACGACCGCTGGACGTGGGGCGCCGACGCGTCGAGCCGGATGAATCTCGCCGAAGCGGATCTGGCACCTGATCGCGAGCTGAACGAGATCATCTGGCGCTCGGTGAAGGGGGCCGCGTCGCCCATGCCGCCAATCACGCGCAGCGCGTTTGTCCGCAGCCAAACGGCCAGCGAGGCTGATGACGATCGGCGCTGACCCCGCGACGCCCCGACCACGCCGCAGGGAGGGCGGGTTCGTGATACGGTGCGCTGATGCGAGCCGGCTGGCTGGCGACGATTGGCTGCGTGTGCCTGTCCGTCACGACTCTCGCCCAGGAGCGGCGCGAGAGCCGCGAACCGGCGACTGACGAGATCGAACACGCGATCGTGTTCGAGCTGGGCGTGGCCGGCGACCTGGAACAGAGCGCCGGGGTGGTCCACAACGGCGCCGCATTTGCCTTCGAGGTGACACCCATCGAGCACTGGCTCGAGCTGGAGATCGGGACGACGGCGCTGGCCGCAGACGGAGGGCTCGAGACGCCGCTGGACATCCTCGCCAAAAAACCATGGCGTCTCTCGCGACGAATCGAGTTCATGGTCGGCCTTGGACCCGAGCTCATTCATGCGACGGGTCCGCAGGCCGGCACCTTCTGGGGACTCGAAGGAGTCCTCGACTTCATGTTCTGGCCGACGAGACGCGTCGGTTGGTACATCGAGCCCGGTTACGAGATCACCTTCCGCGACGGGGCCCGCCGCCACGGCATCGGCATGAGCGTGGGCGTCTTGTTCGGACGCTGACCGCGCTACCGCAGCTCGACCTGGCCGCGGCGACCCGCGACAGTGGCAACGAGCGCCGGCTCCGACGCCTGCGTCACGTGAAGGTCAATGTTCAACGCGTCGAGCATTTTTTGAATCGCATCCGGGCGTGGATGTTCTGCGCGCAGGCCGATGAGAGAGGCTCCCGGTGCAGCGGTGCGGGCAGGATGCGGTGAGCGGCCCCAGTCAATGAAGAAGGGCACCATGCCGTCGCCGACAACGACGCGCGGATCGGTGTACAGCCAGGTGAGTTCGACGCCGTCCGGTCGCCGGCGGCTTCCGGGCGTGGGCGCACCCAGCGTCACGCCGCCTCGCGCCGCGTTCCGGACCCGTTCGGCGACGTCGTTCGTTTTCGCGCCCCAAGCCGCCAGTCGCGCGTGTTGCAGCGTGTCGATCCCGAAGGGGCGAGGCAAGGCAGGCGTCGCCTGCGCCGGGTCCGGGCCAATGATTTCGAGATAGCTCGTCGCCCCGAGCGCGATGAGCGCGTTGCGCGTCCCACGTCCCAGATGTTGACCTCCCGCGTTGGCATGGACGCCGAGGAGGCGATCGATGTCGTTGATGGTGGCGTCGAGGTCGGGCGTTGCATACACCAGGTGATCGACGCTCGCCAGCAGCGGCACCGGACGGGACTGCGGCGCGGCGCTCGCCGCGGCGAGCCACAGGCTCGCGCCGAAGCCCGCCGCCGCAGCCAGCCGTGCCATGTTCATCCGGACCATCGTCGGGACAGAATAATGCAGGCCGGAGCACAAGACCAGCGACGTGTCGATCACCCTGTGGGCGCCTCTCCGCATTCCCATCTTCAGGAATCTGTTTGTGGCCGATCTGGTGTCAGACATCGGCACGTTCATGCAAACGGTGGGCGCAGCGTGGCTCATGGTCTCCCTCGGCGCGAGCCCGACCTTCGTCGCGTTGACGCAAACCGCGTCCTCGCTGCCGTTCTTCCTGTTCGCGCTGCCCGCCGGCGCGATGGGCGACATCGTCGATCGCCGGAGATTGGTCCTCGTCACCGAACTCTGGATGGTCGGCGTGGCGAGCGTGCTGGCGATCACGACCCTTGCCGGAGTGATCTCTCCGTGGATGCTGCTCGCGCTCACATTTGCGCTGTCGGCCGGCGATGCCATCGAAACGCCGACATGGCGCGCCATTCTGCCCGAGCTGGTCAACAAGAGCGACCTCGAGGCCGCGTCAGCGCTCAACGGCATCGAATTCAACCTGGCGCGAGCCGTGGGTCCGGCGCTGGCGGGTGCGCTCATCGCGGTGGCTGGCGTCGGCGCCGCATTTCTCGTCAACGTCGCGTCGTTTCTCGGCGTCATCCTGGTCATCGCGCGCTGGCGCCGGCCGGTTCGTCAGCGTTCGGCCCCGCTCGAGACGGTGGCCGGAGCGACGAGCGCGGCCCTCCGGTATGTTCGGTACTCACCGGCCCTTCGCGTCGTGACGCTGCGGGCCAGCATCACCATGTTTGCCGCCAGCGCCCTGCTCGCGCTGCTGCCGAGTGTTGCCCAGACGATGAGCGGCCGTGCCACGACATACGGGGTGTTGCTCGGATGTTTTGGGGCCGGGGCCGTCCTTGGAGCGCTCACGATGCAGCCGGCGCGCCGTCGCTGGTCGCTCGAGATGGTCGCATCAGGCGCCGTCGGTCTGTTGGGCGCGATGATCGTGGCGGCCGGTGCGGCCCGGAGCATCGCGGTGCTGGCGGGCGTGATGCTGCTGGCGGGCGCCGCCTGGATCGTGTTCATCTCCCTGATCAGCGCGCTCGTCCAGACACTGACGCCCGACTGGGCGAGAGCGCGCGTCCTGGCCGTGTTCATCCTGATCTTTCAGGGCGGCCTGGCCGCCGGGAGCGCCCTGTGGGGTGCAGTGGCGACCCGAACGAGCCTTTCCGTCGCTTTAGCGATTTCCGGTGTCGCCACAATCGCGACGATGCTGTTCGGCGTGATCGCGAAGTTGCCCGACACCACCGTCGACCTGACCCCCTGGAACCACTGGCGGAAGCCGGCAATCACGGCGGCTGATGCCCTGGAGCTCGAACGTGGCGCGGTGCTCGTGACCGTGCGGTATCGCGTCGACGCGGCGAATACCGCGGCGTTTCTCCGGGCCATGAAGCGGTACGGGCGCGTCAGGCGCCGCGACGGTGCATTCTGGTGGGGGATCTTTCGGGACGTCGAGCAGCCTGACACCTATCTCGAAACCTTTGTGGTGACGTCATGGGCCGAGCATCTTCGTCAGCATGAGCGCTTCACCAGGGCTGATCGCGAGATTGCAGCTCAAGTTCGCCGGCACGTTCTCGGTGAACCGGTTGTACGCCACCTGATTCAAGCCGACGCCGAGCCATGAACGGCTCGCTCGGTGGGCTCGTTCAGGTTGCGTGCGGCCGACGAGAGCGTGCGGCAGGCGTTGCGAGCCGGGACGGCCACGACTCCGCGTGCCGCGGCTGCCGACGGTGTGGCTACTCTGGCGGATGGTCGCGGATGAAGTTCTGAAAGACCGTGAAGGCGGGTCGGTTCGACCAATCAGGCCGCGTGATCGCGCTGCCGCAGTCGGGCGGGACCGGATCCTCCCAGAGGTCGTAGAACAGCACTGCGGTCCACCAGGCGCGCCGCACGCGAAACAGGTCCAGGACCTGGGCGTAGAAGAGCGCCTGTCCCCCTTCGCCGAACATCGACGCGCACGGTTTTCGGCCGATCTCGGCGAGCCAGATCGGCTTGCCGAGCGCAGACGGCCGCACCATGCTGTCCATGAAACGATCGAGCGACGGCGCATCGATGTACCAGTGGACGGTGACGATGTCGAAGAGATCGCCGAACGACGTCATCGCACCGGCGAACCAGCCCTCGGCAACCCCGTGCCAGCTGACGTCCGGGCCGATCACGACCGCAGCGGCGTTGGCGGCGCGGATGGCCGCGCTGGCGTTGATCGCGAGTGCGCGATAGACGTTCAGGTCGCGGCCGTGCAGGAACACGTCGAGGTCCGGCTCGTTCCACACACCCCACAGATAGATGTCGTCGCGGTAGCGTGTCACCGCCGCGCGCACGAAATCGTACCAGTCCTGATAGTTGAGCGGCGGGTAGGTGTAGCCATGGCCGCCGTTGGCCCACGCCGGTGCGTACGTGAGCGAGGCAAAAATCGTACGATGGGTGCGTTTCGCTTCGTCGCGCCACGCATCGGTGGTCGTCCAGTCGTAACAACCCTTGCAGTTCGGTTCGAGCCGGTCCCACCCGAAGGGGAGGCGCACGATCCCGGCGCCGAGCTCCACCATCTTGTCGGCCATCTGCGGCGACAACACGCGCGTATTCATTCCGTAGTGGAAGTCCTGAGGGAGGCCCGCAACCGCCGACGCCAGGAGCAAGGCGAAGGCGTGACAGAATATTCGGACGATCATGCGGATCGAGGTGATCATTTTATTCGCGGTTCTCGTCGCGTGGCCTCAAACGACGATTGCCCAGCGCGCGTGGGATCTCGCCGGCGGTTACACGTACCTTCAGGATCCGCCAGACCGAACCAACTTTCCCACCGGCTGGATGGCTGGCGCCGACGTCGCCGTCACGGACTGGTTGGCCGCAGTCGTCGACGTGAGTCGCCATTGGGCGTCCACGCTCGACATCGATTTGTCAACCGCCGCGGTCACCGGCGGCCTTCGCGCATCGGTGCGGGTCGGCCACGTCACGGAATTCGCCCAGCTGCTGGCTGGCGTGGCGGTCGCGAGCAGCACCGTGGTCGGCGTCACAAGCCGCGAAACCAATCTGGCAATCCAGCCCGGCGGCGGCGTCGAGTATCCGGCCGACCGTCGTTTCGCTGCCCGCTTCGAAATCGACTACCGCGGCATCACCGGTGGGATCGGTCCACCCATCGCCGACCCCCGCCACCAATTGCGCTTCGTCTGGGCCCTCGTGTACCGCCACCCATCGACATAGTCGGCTGCATCGACCCTGACTTGTACTTTTAGCTCATCTTTGGTACGGTCTTCTCTCGAACGAAACCAGTTCACCGAGCTGTACGCACACGACGAGGAGAGGCGGATGGCGCAGGTGCTCCAGCAGGCGGCGGTGATCCCCTACCGAATTCGCAAAGAACGCGTTGAGGTAGCCGTGGTGACGACCTCCGGAGGCAAGGGCTGGATCGTTCCGAAAGGCTCGGTCGACGATGGCGAACGGCCTCGCGACGCGGCGATCCGCGAAGCTGAGGAAGAGGCCGGTCTCCGCGGCATCGTCGCGCGAAAGCCGCTCGGCCGGTACGTTCACACCAAAGGAAGCGGCCAGTGTCGGGTCGACGTCTATGCGATGCGCGTGACCAGGGTGCTCGAGACCTGGCTGGAGGACAGCCTGCGGCGGCGGCGCTGGCTGCGGATCACTGATGCCGCCGAGTGTGTGCGCGAAGAGCTGCTGCCGTTCATTCTCGATCTCGAAGGGATGGTCGAGCTGGATTCCTGAGGATGGCAAACACTGTGGCGGACAGCCCATCGGGTCCACTCGAGTCGGCGTATATCGCGCCGAACGACCTCCCGCTCGAGACGATCACGCAGAGCCTGCAGCGCCTCCTGTCGACGCGCCACCTGCCGCTCACGCGACGTCGATTTACGGTGCTCGACACGTTCGACAGCCGCGTTCGACGCGCGGGCGCCAGCCTGACGAGAGCCGACGCGGACCGCACGTCGACGGTCACGTGGTTTCCGGCCTGCGGCGGAACTCACCTGATTGCGCGGTCGACGCAGCCGGTGAACTTCGCCTGGGATCTCCCCAGCGGGCCGCTCCAGGAGGTGCTGGCACGGGTGATTGGCGTCCGGCGTCTGCTTCCGCAAGCCGACGCCGAAGAGTACGGATCGCTGCTCGAGGTCCTCGACGATCACGGAAAAACGGTGGCGCGCATCCGGATCGAGTCGGGACACGCCCGGTCGCCCCTGTCACACGGGAGCTGGCAGCTGCTGCCGACGATGGTGACGTTGTGTGGCTTGCGCGGATATGAAACGGTGTACGGACGGCTCGTGCCGGTGATCGAGAGTCGTCCCGGAATGCGCACCGCGACCGAGGATCGTCACGGTGCGATCCTCCGCAAGGTGGGGGTGTTCTCGCGCACCGGCCTCTCGTCGCTTCGGGTCGATCTGGCCACGACCGTTACGGCGGAAGCCGGAGCACGCCAGATCCACCTCGCGCTGTTGCGGATCCTCGTGGCGAACGAGCCCGGCATTCGAGCCAACATCGACTCGGAATTTCTCCACGATTACCGTGTCGCCGTCAGGCGCACGCGCTCACTGCTTCGCCAGATCAGGCACATCTTCCCGGCTGAGGCCGTCGCCCGCTTCTCAGACGAATTTTCGTGGATCGGTCGCATCACCGGCCCGCTGCGTGACAACGACGTGCTCGTCCTGGCGCTGAGAGCGCACCAGGGAGACTTCCCGGCCGATGACGTGGAGGCAGTGCTCGCATTCCTCGGCCAGGCACACGCGAAAGAGCACGTGCAGCTCGTAAAGGCGCTCGACAGCGACCGGTATCAGCAGCTGCTTGCAGGCTGGCAGCGGTTCCTCAGCGGACCGGTGGCACGCGACCCGGACATCCGCGATGCGCACCGGCCGCTCGTCGACGCCGTGTCGCGGCGGGCGTGGAGGCTCAGCCAGCGAATCGCCGACGTTGCCGCAACAATCGATGAGCACACGAGCGCGGAGCGGCTGCACGCCGTGCGCCTCGTTGCGAAGAAGCTGCGATACCTGATTGATGCCACGCCGGGCTTTTACGACCGCGCCGATCTCGAGTACGTCCTGGGCACACTCAAGAAACTGCAGCGCGTGCTCGGGGACTTCAACGATGCCCATGTGCAGGAACGGAGCCTGATTGAGTGTGGGCGCGCGCTCGGCGCACGCGGCGGGCCGGCAGGGGCGCTGTTTGTGCTCGGCCGGCTTGTGGAGCAGGCGCGCCATCGCCGCGAGACCCTTCGGGGTGATCTGGCGGAGCGGCTGACGCAATTCAGCTCCAGGGAAACGCAGACCGCCTGCCGGCGCGCCTTCAGGAAAACGAGGCGGGAGCGGCTGCAATGAAGACAGTCGCGGTCTACAACCTGAAGGGCGGCGTTGGCAAGACCACGACCGCGGTGAATCTCTCGTATTTCGCCGCCGCGGCAGGCCAGCGCGCCCTGCTGTGGGACCTCGACACGCAGGCAGCCGCCAGCTTCGCTTTCCGCGTCCGGCCGCGCATCGCCGGGTTTGGCAAGAAGAGCCTCGAGAGCGGGGACGCCCTTACCGCAGCGGTCAAGGCAACCGACTTCGCCAACCTGGACGTGCTGCCGGCGGACTTCGCGTATCGCAAGTTCGACCTGCTGCTCGGAAATCTCGGCAATCCAGATCAGGTGATGAAGCGGCTGCTCGAGGCGCTCGGCCGCGACTACGATGTCGTCTTTCTGGATTGTCCGGCCGGCTTCTCGCTGCTTGCAGAAGGCCTCTTCTCAGCGGCCGACATCGTGCTCGTGCCCACCATTCCCACTGTGCTCTCGCTGAGGGCGCTCGCCCGCCTCATCAAGTGGGCTGATCGTTCTGAGGTGCCCCTGGACCTTGTCGCCTTCTGGAGCATGGTCGATCGCCGCCGGACGCTCCACCAGCGAGCCTGCGAGTGGTCGGTGGGTCATCACGACATCTTCTTGCCCGACCAGATCCCGTACGCCAGCGTTGTGGAACAGATGGCCGTCCGCCGCCTGCCGCTGGCGCTCTTTGCGGGACGCGATACGGCCACGCGCGCGTTCGAACAGATTTGGACGACGCTGCACGCGCGCCTTCACCATCCGAAGGAAACACCCTCAGTGCTCCGGCGCCGATGGGCACCGCTGCTCGAGACGATCGACGTCTTGACCGTGCGGCTCGAGCGCGGAGACAGCGTTGCCTCGGCAAGCCAGCCCCCCGCCACGGCGACTGCCGACCTCCACGTCGTGCACACCTTCGACACTGATCGCCGCGACCTTCAGCGGTGTGGCTACGCCCTCGAGTTGCAGGAGCGGAACGGAAGCTTCCTGATCGTCGCCACACGAGTCGGCGCCCACCGCCAGGCAGACGATCGCAGCCAGGCGCAGGTTCAGATCGACCGGGCGTGGGCCACAGATATTCTGGCCGGCGCCATGTCGCCGATGATGGCACTGGATCGCAGACTCGGACCGCCCACACCGGCGCTCGTCGAGCACGTCCGAGCCACCGTCGCCGGAAGAAGGCTGCTCCGGGTCGAATCGCGCCTGGAACACCCGGCCAGCGCTCGACCGTTGATGGCCGCGAGCGCCTGAACGTCGCTAGGACGCCACGGGACGGTCCCCAGCCGCCGCTTCGAGGGGCCGCATCAGGAACACGACAGAACGCGGCTGCACGGGATAGCGCGTCTCAGCCAGACACGGCGCGCGGCTCAACGGCTGGATGTCGTCGGGCGATGCCAGCGCGGTGTCGATCACGCGCCGCCACGGGTGGCCGCTATCGGCGCCGACCGAAGGGATCTCAAACGTCAGCGGTTCCCAGTACGCGTTCAGCATCACATGAAACAGATGGCGGCCCCGCGCGCTCCGCACCGTGAAGGCCAACGAGTGTGAGTCTGGGCCCCAGTCGGGACGGTTGAGCGCGATCCCGTGCCAGACGACTCCCGCACGTCGCAGAAGATCATTCAGACTGAGGCTGACTCCGTCCACCACGACGTCGCGGCGGCGGCGGAGGTCGTTAAGCGCACGGACAAATCGATGGATGTCGGCATGTCGGTCCAGCAGGGTCCAGTCAAACCAGCTGATCTCATTGTCCTGGCAGTACGCGTTGTTGTTGCCCTGTTGCGTGCGCCGCACTTCGTCGCCCATCAGCAGCATCGGGGTGCCAACGGCGATCAGTTGAAGGGTCAGGAAGTTCTTCACCTGACGGTTTCTCAGCGTCTCGATCCCCTCGTTGGCGGTTTCGCCTTCCGCGCCGCAATTCCAGCTCAAGTTGTCATTCGAGCCGTCGCGATTGCGTTCGCCGTTGGCTTCGTTGTGCTTCTCGTTGTAGGAAACGAGATCGTTGAGGGCGAAGCCGTCATGACAGGTCACGAAATTAACGCTTTGTTCCGCTTCTCGATTTTTGTGGCTGTAGAGATCGGGGCTGCCGAGGAGCCGCGCGCCGATGCGGGACACAGAGTCACGGTCGCCTTTGAGAAAATGTCGGACATCATCTCGAAACCGCCCGTTCCATTCCTGCCAGGTGTCGCCCACGAAGCTGCCAACCTGGTAGAGTCCGGCGGCATCCCATGCTTCGGCGATCAGCTTGGTGCCGGCCAGCTCCGGATCCGACTCGATGTCCCAGAGGACTGGTGGGTTGGGCAGGGGGTGACCCGCCTCGTCGCGGGACAGGATCGAGGCGAGATCGAACCGGAACCCGTCGACGTGCATCTCGGTCACCCAATACCGCAGGCTGTCCTGAATCAGGCGCCGCACGATCGGGTGGTTGGCCTTGAGCGTGTTGCCGCAGCCGGTGTAATCGACGTACCGGGATTTGTCCTGTCCGAGGATGTAGTAGAAGTCATTGGCCAGTCCGCGGTAACAGATGGTCGGCCCATCCGATCCCCCTTCGGCGGTGTGATTGAACACCACGTCGAGAATGACTTCGATATCGGCCCGGTGAAGGGCCTTCACCATGTCGCGAAATTCGTCCACGACCGCGAGGGCGCCCGGTCGCGAGCTGTAGGCATGATGCGGAGCGAAGAACGAGACGGGTTGGTACCCCCAGTAATTCACGCGGCCCTGTGGCGCGTCCTGCCAGTCGAACTGGAAGACTGGCAGCAGTTCGACGGCGGTGATGCCGAGGTCGGTGAGATACGGGATCTTGTCGATCAGGCCGGCGAACGTTCCGCGCCGGCCGGGCGCGACGCGGGAGCTGGCGTGGCGGGTGAAGCCCCGAACGTGCAACTCGTAGACGACGGTTTCCGCGAAGGGGTGGCGAAGCGGGCGATCGCCTTCCCAGTCGTACCGGCCGGGATCGACCACCACGCTCCGCATCGCGACCGTGGCGTTATCGCCGGTCCGCGTCGCGGCGGTGCGATCGTAGGTGGGCGGGACGGCGACGGCCCGGCCGTACGGATCCAGGAGCACTTTGTCACCGTCGAACCGGAGTCCGCGCTCCGGCGCGAACGGTCCGCGGGCGCGATAGGCGTAGACCTGTCCCGCGGCGAGGCCCGGCATGAAGACGTGCCAGTAGTGATAGGTGCGGTGCGTCGTCCGATCGAGCGGGATGACGCGCGCCGGTCGAGCGGCGTCCTCGCGGTCGAACAGGAGCAGCTCGATCTCTGTGGCGTTCTTCGCGAACACACTGAAGTTGACGCCCTCGGGAGAGGGAGTCGCGCCGAGTGGCGCGCTGGACCCGCGCGAGAGGGCAGCGATCATCCGTAGCCCTTCGGGACGCCGGCGAGTTCCTCCTCCATGCTCCTCGTGTACTGCCCCACTGCCGCGGCGCTCGTGCATTTGGCCCGATGGAAGAACGCCTGCTGACCAACGCGGACGTTCGCGCTCCTGCCATGCCATGCCGCAAGGGCTTCACTCTGGAGGGCGCGGCCGTATGAGAAGGTGAGCGTCCACGGCTTGGGACCCGGGAGCGAATTGATCATGTTGAGATGTGCGGTGGCGGCCACGTGGTCCTGGCCTCCCGACAGGAACACGATGCCGGGCACGGCGGCCGGAACCGACCGGCGCAGACACCGCAGCGTGGCGTCCGCAACCGCGTGAACCGTCGCCTGGTCGCGGCAGGCGGTGCCGGCTATCACCATGTTCGGCTTGAGCAGGAGGCCCTCGAGACAGACGCGCTGGCCGAACAGGGCGTCGAACACCGCGTGAAGGACCACGCCGGTGACCTGTTCGCAGCGCGCTATCGTATGCGGTCCATCCATCAGCACTTTCGGTTCGACGATGGGCACGAGACCCTCTTCCTGACAGAGCGCGGCGTAGCGAGCGAGCGCGTGCGCATTGGCCTGTACGCACATCGTGGTCGGAAGGGCATGGCTGATCGCGATCACCGCGCGCCATTTCGCAAAGCGCGCCCCCAGCTGGCGATACTCCTGCAGACGGCCACGGAGTCCGTCGAGGCCTCCGGTGATCGTCTCCCCGGGTGCCCCCTCCAGTGGGGTCGTGCCCCCGTCTACCTTGATGCCCGGCACGATGCCCTGCTCGCTGAGTACGGCGACGAACGGCGTTCCGGTGGCGCTCCGCTGCCGGATCGTCTCGTCCTGCAGGATCACGCCGCTGATGAATTCGGCCACGCCTGGCGTTGTGAAGAGCATTTCGCGATACGCTCGCCGGCTGTCTGCAGTCGATCCGACACGTTCCGCCTGGAGGCGTTTGGTGACCGTAGGGATCGTCTCGTCCGCGGCCAGCAGCCCTTTCCCGGCGGCGAGGAGCGCCTGCACGGTGGCGCTCAAGCCTGAAGGTGTCATCGCGTGGTGTGTGTCCAATCGACGCGCCGCATCCAGCTCGCGTTGGCCACGACGGCAGCGGTCGCAGGTCTGCGAAGGCTCCGGTGGCCAGAGGTCGGTCCGAGGACGGTATTCCAGCGGTGAATAGCCGGTATTCCCCGGCTGTAACTGAGGACGCTCAGCGATGCGGGGTCGAGCAGGAAGTGAGACCCGGCCGAAGCCGGGCGCCCGAGCCATCGCGCCGCGAAGACTCTGAAGAGGTGGCCGTGCGCGAACAGCGCGACGTGTCCCGAAACGGCGCGGCACCGGCGGATTAGACGATCGACCCGGCCGCTGATGTCGCGCGGGCGTTCGCCGCCGGGACAGCCATCGGTAAACAACATCCAGCCCGGCGCCTGTTGGTGGATCTCCTGCGAGCTGAGACCTTCGTACCACCCGTAGTTCCATTCCATCAGGTCGTCATCGATCTCGGCGTGCTCGCCGAGTCCCGCCAGTTCGCAGGTCTGGCGCGCCCGCCACAGCGGACTGGTCAGCACAAGGGCGAACCGCTCCCGAGTCAGGACCGGCTTCAGCAGCCGCGCCGCGTGCGCGCCGCGAGGCGTGAGCGGAAGGTCGGTGGTTCCGGTGTGCTGGCCACTCAGCGTCCACTCGGTTTCGCCGTGGCGGATGAGGCAGACGAGCTGGGTGGCCATATCACATCGAGACGGTCATCGGTCCAACGTGCCAAATCTCATTGCAGTATTCGTGGATCGCGCGATCGGAGGAGAACTTGCCGCTGCGGGCCGTGTTCAGAATCGACATGCGGGTCCATCGTTCGACGTCGTGCCATGCGGCACTGACGCGCTCCTGGCAGGCCACATACGCCGCGTAGTCGGCGAGGACCAGAAATGGGTCGGACCGGGTCAGCTGTTCAAGAAGCGGGCGAAACACCTCGGTGTCGCCACGCGAGAAATGCCCGCTGCCCACCAACGCCAGCACGGTGCGCAACTCCGGATCGGCCGTGAGGTAGTCGGCCGGCCGGTAGCCGGCGCCCGCGAGGCGGTGCACCTCCTCCACGGTGAGCCCGAAGAGGAAGAAATTCTCGTCGCCGACCTCCTCGCGGATTTCGACGTTTGCGCCATCGAGCGTGCCGATGGTCACCGCCCCATTCATCATGAACTTCATGTTCCCGGTGCCAGAGGCTTCCTTGCCCGCCGTCGAGATCTGTTCCGACAGGTCGGCCGCCGGGTACATGAGCTGCGCGTTCTGCACCGTGAGATTGGGCACGAAGGCGACCTTCAATCGAGTGTTGACGTCGGAATCGGCATTAACGGTGTCGGCGACCGCCGTAATCAGCTTGATGATGCGCTTCGCCATGAAGTAGCCCGGCGCGGCCTTGCCGCCGAAGATGAAGGCACGCGGCGGCATCGCGAGCGCCGGGTTCTCCTTGAGCCGGTGATAGAGCGTGATGACGTGCAGGATGTTCAGGTGCTGGCGCTTGTACTCGTGAATGCGCTTGACCTGAACGTCGAACAACCAGTCGGGATCGAGGTCGACGCCGGTTCGTGCCCGAACGTAGCTCGCCAGACGCGCTTTGTTCGCGCGCCTGACGGCGCGCCATTCCCGCCGGAAGCCGCCGTCGTCGGCGTAGGGTTCGAGATTGCGCAGCATCGTCAGATCTGCGGGCCAGCCGTCACCGATGGCGCGAGTGAGCAGCTCGCGCAGCCCCGGGTTCGCGAGGGCCAGGAACCGCCGGGGGGTGACGCCATTGGTTTTATTGCTGAATCGCTCGGGCCAGAGTTCGAAGAAATCCTTCAACACGGTGGTCCGCAGCAGCCTGGAATGCAGCGCCGCCACGCCGTTGATGGCGTGGCTGCCGACGGTGGCGAGATGCGCCATGCGCACCTGCTTGTCGCCCTCCTCGCTGACCAGCGACACCCGAGCCACGCGCGCGCCATCACCGGGAAATCGCGCCCGCACATCGTCGAGGAACCGGCGGTTGATTTCGTAGATGATCTCGAGGTGGCGCGGCAGCGATTCTCGAAAGAGCGGCACCGGCCACGTCTCCAGCGCCTCCGCCAGCAGTGTATGGTTCGTATAGCCAAACGCGTGCACGGTGATCGCCCACGCTGAATCCCAATCCAGTCGCCGTTCGTCAACGAGGAGGCGCATGAGTTCCGCCACGCCAATCGACGGGTGCGTATCATTGAGCTGCACCGCGAAGCGCTGTGCGAACTCGGTCACCGGACGACCGGCCAGGTCGAGCATCCGCAGCATGTCCTGCAGCGAGCACGAAACCAGGAAGAACTGCTGGGCCAGACGCAACCGTTTGCCGATCGCCGGCTCGTCGTTCGGATAGAGCACCTTGCTCACCGTCTCGGAAATCACTTTGTTGTCGACGGCGCGATAGTAATCGCCGACATTGAACGCATCGAACGCGAACGACTCGACCGCCTCGGCGCTCCACAACCGCAGGGTGTTGCAGTTGTTGACGTGGTAGCCCTGGATCGGCGTGTCGTAGGCCGTGTCCTTCACCACGCGGTGCGGCACCCAGCGGATGCGATCCCAGCCCGCGTCGTCGCGGTAGTGTTCGGTCCGACCGCCCCAGCCGACCGTGTACGAGACGTCGGGTTTCGCGATTTCCCAGGGGTTGCCGAAATGCAGCCACTTGTCGGTCGTTTCAACCTGCCAGCCGTCTCGAATCTCCTGGTTGAAGATTCCGAACTCGTAACGGATGCCGTACCCGATCGCCGGGACTTGCAGCGTGGCCAGCGAGTCGAGGTAGCAGGCCGCCAACCGTCCCAGTCCCCCGTTGCCCAATCCGGGTTCTTCCTCGCAGGCGAGGACGGCATCGAGATTCTGGCCCAGCGTGGCCAGCGCCGATCGGGTGGCGCGCTCGATGTCCAGATTCAGCAGGTTGTTGCCCAGATGCGGGCCCATCAGGAATTCAGCCGAGAGGTAGCACGCCGCCTTCCGGCTCTGATCGACGATGCTTTGCGTGGTGTTGAGCCATCGGTGTTGGATCCGGTCGCGCACCGCCAGCGCGGTCGCCTGGTAGTAGTCGCGCGGCCCTGCGACGGTTGGCCGCCGTCCGACCGAGTACTGCAGGTGATCGAGGATCGCCTGCCTCAAGGCGGCCGCATCCAGACTGGTGCGGACGTCCTCGTCGACCCGCACGGCGGCGGTCGGCCGACTGATGGCGTTCGTGATCGGCGAGCCGGGTGTCGTAGGAGCCATGTGGTCGTGATTCCTAAAAGGGCCACACCCAGTTCGTGATTTCGGGGCGGTCGATGCCGTGCTGGTGTGCGTAGTTCAGGTTGTCGACAATCGCGTTTTTCATCTCTTCACGCAGATGCGCCGCACGGCTGGCGAGCCCCGGCACCCGGTCGATGACGTCGATGACCAGATGGAAACGCGAGGTCTCGTTGAGCATCGCCAGCTCGAGCGGCGTGTTGATGTTGCCCTTCTCCTTGTAGCCGCGCACGTGCAGGTTGTCGTGTCCTTTGAACCGATAGGCGAGCTTGTGAATCAGCCAGGGATAGCCGTGGAAGTTGAAGATGATCGGCCTGTCTGTGGTGAACACGCTGTCGAACTCATGTTCTGTGGAGCCATGCGGATGCTCGGTCGCCGGCTGGAGCCTGAAGAGATCCACGACGTTGACGAAGCGCACCTTCAACCGCGGCAGGCGGTCACGCAGGATCGCGGTCGCGGCGAGTGCCTCCTGGGTCGCAACGTCCCCGCACGAGGCCATGACCACGTCGGGGTCGCAGCCCTCGTCGTTGCTGGCTCGAACCCAGATGCCGAACCCCTTCGCACAGTGCACGATCGCCTCGTCGATCGTGGTGAACTGCAGGTGCTTCTGTTTGTCGGCGACGATGACGTTGATGTAGTCGGTCGATTGCAGGCAGTGGTCGGCCACCGACAGCAGCGTGTTGGCGTCGGGCGGCAGATAAATGCGCGTCACGCTGGCGCTCTTGTTGGTCACCAGGTCGATGAAGCCGGGATCCTGATGCGAGAAGCCGTTGTGGTCCTGACGCCAGACCGTCGACGACAGCAGGATGTTCTCGGAGGCGACCGGCGCGCGCCACGGCACCATGTTCTTGGAGATGTCCAGCCACTTCGCGTGCTGGTTGAACATCGAATCGACGACGTGCGCAAACGCCTCGTAGGTGTGAAAGAAGCCGTGCCGGCCCGTGAGCAGATAGCCTTCGAGCCAGCCGAGGAGCGTGTGCTCCGACAGCATCTCCATCACGCGACCGTCGCGTGAGAGCTCGCCTCCATCGGCGTCTTCCGGCAGCAGATCCGCCATCCACGTTTTCTTGGTCGCCTGGTAGACGGCCTGCAGACGGTTCGAGGCGGTCTCATCCGGCCCGAAGATGCGGAAGGTGGTCATGTTGTTCCGCATCACGTCGCGGAGGAATTCGCCGAGCGGCTTGGTGTTCTCGTGGAGCACCTTGCCCGCGTGACGCACCGGCACGGCGTAGGCGCGGAAATCGGGCAGCTTGAGCTCCTTGCGCAGCACCCCGCCATTGGCGTGCGGGTTGGCACTCATGCGCCGCCCCTTCTTCGGCGCGAGCGCTTTGAGCGGGGCCACCAGCGTGCCATTGCGGTCGAAGAGCTCGTCGGGTCTGTAGCTGCGCAGCCATTCTTCGAGCAGCTTCAAATGCGCGGGATTCTCGTGCACGTCGGAAAAGGGCACCTGATGCGACCGCCAGGAGCCCTCCGCTTTGTGGCCGTTGATTTTCTTCGGTCCCGTCCAGCCTTTCGGGGATCGAAGGATGATCATCGGCCACCGCGGGCGGAACGGCGTATCCGAGTCGCGGGCCCGTCGCTGCAGGGCCCGAATCTCGCCAATGGCCAAATCCAGCGTGGCGGCCATCTGCTGGTGCATGGCGGCCGGCTCGCTGCCCTCCACGAAATACGGGGTGTAGCCGTAGCCCACGAACAGCGCATCGAGCTCCTCGCGACTGATGCGCGCCAGAATCGAAGGATTGGCAATCTTGTACCCGTTGAGATTCAGGATCGGGAGGACGGCACCGTCGTGGATCGGGTTGAGGAACTTGTTCGAGTGCCAGGCGGTGGCCAACGGGCCGGTCTCCGCCTCTCCGTCGCCCACCACGCAGGCGACCAGAAGGTCGGGGTTGTCGAAAGCCATGCCGAAGGCATGTGACAGGCTGTAGCCGAGTTCGCCGCCCTCGTGGATGGAGCCGGGCGTCTCCGGGGTCACGTGCGAGCCGATGTGGCCGGGGAACGAGAACTGCTTGAAGAACTTCCGCAGTCCTTCGGCGTCCTGGCTCTTGTCCGGATAAATCTCGGAGTAGGTGCCTTCGAGGTAGGCCGGGCCGAGCACACCGGGTGCGCCGTGACCGGGACCCGCCACGAAAATCACGTCGAGGTCCTCTGCCACGATCAGGCGATTCAAATGCGCCCAGACGAAGGAGAGCGCCGGGCTCGCGCCCCAGTGGCCGAGCAGCCGCCGCTTGACGTGCTCACGCTTGAGCGGCTCCCGCAGGAGGGGGTTGTCCTGCAGGTAGATCATGCCGACCGACAGGTAATTGCAGGCCCGCCACCAGGCGTCGATCGACCGCAGCGCTTCGGAACTGAGTGGCCCTCTCGTCGGGGCGGTCACCGCAGCTTCAATCATTGTTTCTGACTCCTGATTCCCTCTAGTCGCGTACGGAGACGCGAGCGGTCGGTGGTGCCGTGACCACTGCGTTGCGGCGGGGTGCGAATTCGCTACCACCTGCCGATTGCCACGGCTCGCGTCCAGCCGTTGGCCGCGACTCTCGGCATGTTGTCGGGAAGTCTCAGAGTTTCGTGATGGCATTGAGGCTGACGAGGCCGCCCCGCCAGATGCCGCCGGTACGGTTGATGCGCCCCAGCGGGACGCGATGAAACCCGCGCCAGGTGCCCGTCTCTGTCGGACGCGGCGCCGGCGCGGACGTCTCAGAAACTACATAAGAGGTTATTGATGCGCGTCGCCATCGGATCCGATCACGCCGGCTTCGAGTTGAAGACCGCCGCCAAGGCGTTCCTGCTCGAATGGCACTACGAGGTTCTCGATGTCGGAGCCCAGAGCCCCGACCCGACCGACTACCCCGACTACGCCGTCGCTGTCGGAACCGCGCTGCGCGAGTCGCGAGCGGAACGCGGCATCCTGTTCTGTGGCAGCGGCGTCGGGGCGTCGATCGCCGCGAACAAGATGCCTGGCATCCGCGCGGGGCTATGTCATGACACCTACTCGGCACACCAGGGCGTCGAGCACGACAACATGAATGTGCTCGTCCTTGGCGGTCGCGTCGTCGGAGTGGAACTCGCCCGGGAATTGATGAGGGCCTTCCTAAGCGCCCGCTTCTCCGGCGGATCACGGCATTTGCGCAGACTGGCCAAAATCATCGCGCTCGAGAACCCCCTGCGGGCGTTGCAGCTTTTTGGTCAGTCGGTGTGGCTCGATTACATCCGCCGCAGCCTGATCACCAGCGGCGAGCTGCGACGCCTGATCGCCGAAGACGGCGTCACCGGCGTGACCTCCAACCCGGCGATCTTCGAAAAAGCAGTGACCGGCAGCTCGGACTACCGCGAAAGCCTTGCCGCGCCCGACGCACGGACGTTGGATCCGAAAACGGTGTACGAGCGGCTCGCCATTCGCGATATTCAAGACGCCGCCGACGCGCTGCGTCCCGTGTACGAGCAGACATTCATGCGTGACGGATACGTCAGTCTGGAGGTGTCACCGTTGCTCGCCCATGACACCGCCGGCACGCTGAGCGAAGCCCGCCGACTGTGGCGCACGGTGGAGCGTGAGAATCTGATGATCAAGGTTCCAGCCACGCCGCAGGGGATTGGCGCCATCCGCCAACTGATCAGCGAAGGCATCAA
>JBPYEE010000461.1:0-5891 GCA_051985095.1 Vicinamibacterales bacterium
CGAGCAGCTCAGCTGTTTCGCTAACCCTGTGCTGCTCAGCAAATGTGCCCCAGTTCAGTCGGATGGTTCGCCATAAGCGGCTTTCTCAATGGTGACGTGAAGCCCGAGCGCTCCGAGTTGTCGGACATGCCGACGCACTCAGCGCGTACCCTTAAACCGGTGAGGCCGCGGCGCGCCAGAGAACGGGATTCGGCGGCAAGGTTTCGACACGGCCGATAGCGTTTTTGGGAGTGGGGTTGGGAGAATCGTCTTCGGCAGGGTGACGGAGAACGATGTGCGCCGAATCGTGAGGCGACCGATGCGCTCGGTTAAGAGTCGGCTGAGTCGTTCGCCGACACATGAGCCGCGGATGACGTAGTCTCCCAGGCACTCGACTTTACGAATACTTCGTAGGGTCCATACGAGAGTCTTCGTAGGGATGGAGTTTCGATCCCTCGGCGTAGGCCCGCCGGACCCGAGTTGCCGGCCTCCATGAAGCGCCTCGGGGAGCGGAATCTGGATCGACGAAGGGCTGAACACCACCGCTGCCCTAATCCGGACAATTCGATCGAGAATTGAACGCAACAGGTTCTCCGAATCAGGAAGGGACGCCATCTGCATGACAGTTCACATTACCCTTCAGTGCACGATTGCGTATGTACACATCTGAAGTCGCAGCGGCCTCTCCCAAGGTTTCGGCTTCACCAAGCTCGGCCGCCGCAGAGTCCGAGTCGGCGTGGCCAGCACCGCTTCGCGTCGCGTTCCGCGTCGTGTTCGTTTATGTTGGGCTCTATCTATTGCGCGAATGGCTGTTTCTCGTCCCGGGCCTTGAGAAGGTCGGCGCCGGGTACTCCGCGGCGTCGCAATCGATCGAGCTCTGGGTCGGCCGGCACTTCGCCGGCATCACCGGACCGATTGACGTCCACACGCTCGGCACCGGCAGTGGTGATACGGTGCTCGCCTACCTCAGCCTGCTGTGGCAGTCTGCGGCCGCCTGCGCCGCCACGCTGATCTGGACGATCTTCGCGCACCGAACCGAGTACGGCCGTCTGCATCAGTGGCTTCGCGTTTACGTCCGCTACGCGCTCGGCGGCGTCATGCTCGGTTACGGATTCGCAAAAGTCTTCTTCCCCGGGCAGTTCGCGCCGCCCACGCTCGATCGTCTGATGGAACCGTTCGGACACGCCTCGCCGATGGGGCTGCTCTGGACGTTTATGGGTGCCTCCCACGCCTACACGACGTTCACCGGCGCGGTCGAGTGCGCCGGGGGACTGCTGCTCTTCACGCAGCAGACGACGCTGCTCGGTGCCGTGGTCATCGCCGCCGCGATGGGCAACGTCGCGATGTTGAACTTCAGCTACGACGTGCCGGTGAAGCTGTACTCCATACATCTGTTCTTGCTCGCAGTGCTGTTGATCGTGCCCGACGCTCGACGCCTGGCTCGGGTCTTCGTCACCAACCGTGCCGCCGAACCCGCGCAGCGGCGGCAGCCGTTCGCTCACGCGTGGACGCGGCGAGCCACGTACGCTGCGAAATGGATCCTCGTGGTCGCGCTGCTCTGGAGCAACATCGGGCCCCGCTTGAGCGCGATGCGGCGGCCTCCGTCTGCGCGCTCGCCGCGCTATGGCATCTGGGAAGTCGAGAGCTTCGTGGCGAACGGCGAACCGAGTCCGCCTACGCGGATGGATCCGAAGCAGTGGCGCCGCGTGATCTTCAGCGAATCCGGCACCCTCAACGTGCAGACGCTGGACGACGCGACAACACGCTATCGGACGAAGGAAGACAAGGTGAAGCACACCTTCGAGCTGAGCACGATTTACAGCCCGTACGACAAAATCGTGCTGTCGTATCGCGACCTGGCGGACGGCCAGCTTGTGCTCGAAGGCCTGTACGGAGGCGAGATGCTGGTGGTGACGCTCCACAGGGTGCCGCTGCCATCGTTCTTGCTGAACAACCGTGGTTTCCACTGGATCAGCGAGTATCCCTACAACCGGTGAGTGCCGCGGCGCGCCAGATAACGGGATTCGGCCGCAAGGTTTGAGCCGAGGATGACGTAGTCTCACAGACAGTCGACCAGAATTAGAATGACACCGTCGGAAGAAGCGGGCCAACAACCCCGCATTGTCCGGTCGTGGTACGTGCGCTCCTGATCGCGGCTTCAAGCGTCCCGACGCTGATCGATGGTCCGCCGTCGTCATCGGCCGTGTCGTCGCGGACAAGACCGGCGAGGTGATCCCCAATATACGCGCGTGAGCGTTGTCGCAGGGGCCCACCATACCTCGTTCGTCGTTACGAACGGTGAACGCCGCTTCACGATCGCGCCGCCTGCGATCCCGTACACGGTCGCAGCGGCGAAGTCGGGCTACCTCGGGCGCGAGGTCACGGTTCGCGACACGGAGCCTACACAAGCTTTTCCTGCGACCGCCCCGAAGGCCACCGAGGACGACAGGCTCGGACGACATTATGCAGGTCGGCATAATCCCTGTCGCGTTACGGCGGCCCACGGGTATCAAGCGCTTTTCACTCGCGATTATCGATGAATCCCCGCTCCTGTGGGAGCCGCGTTAGGCTGCGAAGTTCGACACGCCACCCGAGTTATGCTGAGGCCATTGTCAGTAAAGAACGCCAAGGATCGCGGTGGTGCGATCGCTCGTGCCTGTGATCCAGCCCAATCGACGGGTGTTTAGAGGGCGCGACTGCATATGAGTCTTACGCGTGCCAAAGCCAACGTTGCTCGAACGGCCCATCTCACAGCGTTGGCGCGAGCGCTTGGGCGTTTGACTGCCGGCAACGTGGCGAATGGGGACTACCTGGCCGAGCGCGCGCTCCTGCCGTACCAAGCCGCCCTCATCCGCGTGCCCCGGCTGTGTCGGTGGCTACTCGAACGAGGCCTGCCGGGCGCGTTCGGGTACTTCAATGCACGCACACGGTACTTCGATGACGTCCTTCTCGAGGAGGCGCGTGTCGGCCTCGAGCAACTGGTGATTCTCGGGGCAGGGTTTGACTCGCGCTCGATTCGATTTTCGGATGCACTCCGGACGACGCGCGTGTTCGAAGTCGACTTGCCCGAGGTCCTGGCTCTCAGAGCTGAACGCCTGCTCCCGGGCCACCAGACGACGACATCAGCCATCGCGGTTCCGATCGACTTCGAGAGCGAGGATCTCGGCGAGGCATTGCGCGGGCAGGGTTACGCATCCGCTGCGCGGACCCTATTCCTGTGGGAAGGTGTCACCTACTACCTTCCAGTCGAGGCTGTGCGAGCCGTTCTGTCGTTCGTCGCGTCCCAAAGCGAACCTGGCAGCAGCATCCTGTTCGACTATGTGACGAGGGCCTTTGTCGATGGCGATTACAGCGGTTA
Organism: Vicinamibacterales bacterium; assembly: GCA_051985095.1. Classification (GTDB taxonomy): domain Bacteria; phylum Acidobacteriota; class Vicinamibacteria; order Vicinamibacterales; family CAVVIG01; genus Gp6-AA45. Next base: position 3,338 of record JBPYEE010000461.1, read on the forward strand.
CGGCGCGCGTCGGCTGGCTGATGGCTGGCGACGGCTCGGCGACGTCAACCGATGCGGCATTGACGACATCGTCGCGTTCGCTCTTCCCATCGGGCTCCGGGTTCGCGTCAACATCGATGCGGGTGAACTTGAGCGCCGTTATCTTTCGCTGTGGCCTGGCCCTCGTGTAAGAGCGTGGGGCTGCATGCGCGTAGCCCATGCCATACGACCATGATCGAACTGGTCAATCCACGATTCTGCGGGGTCGGAGGTCCCACCTGCGTTTGCACCGGCGGCGGTCGGTGCGACGATCAGGAGCCGCCGCGGCTGAAACGCGGGAGGTTAGTCGCGGAAAACGCCCAGGCTGTTCGGCGCGCCGGTCGGATTCGCCATCCAGCACAGCGTCCATCGACTGGTTGCGGTCGTTCAGCGCGCGGACGAAATGTGGGCTAGCCGGTGCCGGACTTGTCCAGCTAACAGGCGGGGACCTGCTGCGAAACTCGAATGACTTCGGCGTCCCACCTCCACTATCCCTCCGCCGTACAATTTTGGCGTGCCTACGACCGCACGCCTCCAGCTCAGGGCGTGGCGCGACGAGGATTTGGAACCCTACGCCGCGCTGAATGCCGATCCCCGAGTACGCCAGTTCTTCCCGTCGGTGCCGACATACCGGGAGAGCGCCGAGTCGATGCAGTATATCCGTGACCATTTCCAACGTCGCGGCTTCGGATTATGGGCCGTCGAAGTAATTGGCGGTACGCCATTCATCGGGTTCATCGGTCTATCGGTGCCATCGTTCAACGCGCCGTTCATGCCGTGCGTAGAACTGGGATACCGGCTGGCTTTTGAACATTGGGGCCACGGATACGCCACCGAGGGGTCGCGAGCGGCTCTCGCCTTTGGGTTCACGACGGTCGGTCTCGACGAAATCGTCGCGATGACTGCTGTCGGCAACGAGCGATCACGACGTGTTATGGAACGCCTGGGCATGAAGCGCAACCCCGCTGACGATTTCGATCACCCGAGTATTGTCGCCGGGCATCCACTTCGCGGCCATGTGCTGTATCGGCTGGCCGCGACCGAGTGGGACGCTTGCCAATCCTAAGATCGCGCGCTTTGGCGTTGCGCCACGGACCAGAACATCGATCGGTTTGAGCGTGCGTCATGACTTTCGTTATAGGAGGCGTCACACGCGAAGACCGAACTCCGAGCGGCCGTTCTATACCAAGTGCGCTTGGGCCTTCGATTACTCATCGATCGGCCGATCCGCAGAGATTGCGCAGCGGTGGCAGCGTTCTGACGCCGGATCAACAACTTGCGTTCTGGAAGTTCGATGGCGCGAAATGGCCGGCGCTTAACGTTAGCGACACGCTCTGAGTGGCTCCCACTGACTGCTCGAGCGCGACATTCCACTCGTATGTTCGGCAGCCTAAGCGGGAGATCGGCGACGTAGATCTGCGGGATCGGTGGAGAGACACTGACCGTTGGCGATGCAGCTTCTTCAGCGGTAAGCGCAAAAGATATCCGTGTGAAGATATCCGTGTAGAGTTTTTGCTTGCGGTGAAAGGAAATTGTGTCGCTGCCAGACCGAGCGAGCCACAGCCGAGACCGTTGAAGATACCCATACCGCTTCGGAGCAGGCTCCGGGATTATAAAGACCGCGATCCTGCGAAAAGGATCAGGACGCGCACTGGGTTGACTTACCCAGGCTCCAAGAGACCAATCAGGCGACGCAACGCATCAACTGAACAGAGCCCGAGAGGAGAGGGATGGGGATGGCGTGGACGCCGCGAAGCGCAGGCGCGTCTCAGAGGTGCGTACAGAATTGGCCGAAATATGCGGCATATTTCGGACAACCGACTCACGACGGCGCAGGCCACGGGCGGACCGCCCGCCACCCTTTCACGAGCGAGGCCAACCGGTCGAAGTCACTGTCGCTCGTCACCAGCGCAATACCCTGCTCGCGGCAGGACGTCGCGAGCAGCGCATCATTCAGCAGTGACTGATTCTGATGCACCGCGCTCCAACCTTCTCGTGCAGCGACACCGGCGATGACACGGCCGCTCTCAACGAAGGCCGTGGCTGACGGCGTGAACACGCGCCTGCGACGGACGAACGGCCGAAAGACGGACCGTTCGAGCTCGCGAAGTTGAGCGAAGGTGCGCGCGCCGGCGGCGAGTTCTTGCATGACCACTGCACTCAAGAACGTGAACGGCAGCGCGCGCTCGAGAAACCGCAGGAGAGCCGACTCCGCCGTGGCGTCGCGAAACGCGTCGATGTAGAGGTTGGTGTCGAGAGCGTATTTCATGCGCCGCGGCGAGTCTCGAATACGTCATCGATGCCGCCGATGTCACGCATCGCCGCAATGCCCTGGGCGACTTCACGGCGAAACGCCACGAAATCGAGCGCTAGATCGATCGCTTCCGTTTCCGTCGCGACCCCGAGCGCGCGCCGAGCCGCGTCGAGCTTCCGCTGATCCATCGCCACGTTCTTGCGGACCCAACCGGTCCGACCCGCGCGCGTCCGCCCGCGGCGGCGGGAGTCCGTCGGTCTGCGTTCCACGGCAGCCTTCCCC
>JBPYEE010000462.1:0-3938 GCA_051985095.1 Vicinamibacterales bacterium
AAAGAGGGCATGACGGTCGCTACCCACGACAACACCAAGGGCCTCGTCCGCGCCTACGATGCCCACAACGGCAAACTGCTGTGGACGTTCAACACGATTCCCCGCCCCGGCGAATTCGGCAATGACACGTGGGAAAACGAGTCGTGGGGGATTAACGGCAACGCCGGCGTGTGGACGCAGATGACGGCCGATGAAGAGGCCGGCCTCGTGTATCTCCCGGTCGAGGATCCGACGTCCGATTTCTACGGCGGCCACCGGCCCGGCAACAACCTGTTCGGTGACACGCTTGTGTGCGTCGACGTGAAGACCGGGCAGCGCAAGTGGCATTTCCAGATCGTGCACCACCCGATCTGGGACTACGACCTGTCGTCGGCGCCCATCCTGCTCGACATCACTGTGAACGGCAAGCCGATCAAGGCAGTTGCGCTCCCGAGCAAGGAAGCCTTCCTGTACGTCTTCGATCGCATCACGGGCCAACCGGTCTGGCCGATTGAAGAGCGTCCGGTGCCGCAAAGCGACGTGCCGATGGAGAAGACGTCGCCGACGCAGCCGTTCCCGACCAAGCCGCCGGCCTACGCGCGCCAGGCGGTGACGGTCGACCAACTGATCGACTTCACACCGGAATTGAATCAACAGGCGCGCGAGATCGTCACCCACTACCGGCTCGGACCGATGTTCCTGCCCGGCGTCGTCAGCAAGGCCGAGGGACCGCTCGCGGCGCTCACGCTGGGCACGGCCGGCGGCGGTACGAACTGGCCGGGCGCCGGCGCCGATCCGGAGACGCACATTGTGTATGCGCAGGCAGCCAATACCGGCATTACACCGATCGGCCTCGTCGAACCGCCGCCCGGCTTCTCGGACCTCAAGTATGTCGCCGGTACGGCGGGCCAGCCCTTTGTCGAGCGCGAGGGGCCGGGGTTCGGGAGCGCAGCCGACTCGCCGCTCCGCGGCGGCGCGCTGCAGCGCCAGGTGGAAGCGGCGCAAGCCGAAGCGCGCGGCGGCGCGCGCGGCGCGGCACCGGCGGCTGCCGCGGGCGGTCGTGGCGGGCAGCAGGCGCCACCCCAGGGCGGCGGCGGCTTGACCGTTCAGGGGCTTCCGCTGTTGAAGCCGCCCTACGGGGTGCTGAACGCGATCGACGTCGACAAGGGCGAGCTGAAATGGCAGGTGCCGCATGGGGATACGCCGGACGCGGTCCGGAATCACCCGGCCCTGCGCGGCATGACGATCCCGAAGACCGGTCAGCAGGGCAGCGTCGGGCTGCTGGTCACAAAGACGCTCGTCGTCCTCGGCGATCCGCAGGTAACGACGACGCCCGAGCATCCGCGCGGCGCGATGCTCAGGGCCTATAACAAGGACACCGGCGCGGAGGTCGGTGCGGTGTTCATGCCGGCGCCCCAGAGCGGCTCGCCGATGACCTATAAAGGTCCCGACGGGCGCCAGTACATCGTCGTTGCGATCAGCGGCGGCGCGTACTCCGGCGAGTTCGTTGCCTTCGCACTGCCGGCTGGCGGCGACCGCCCGACGACCCAACCGTAAACCACTCAGGACAGGGGACAAACGGCGGGGGCCGTTTGTCACCGGCAGTTACAATGGAGCATCATGAAGCTTAAGTTCGCAACAATTGCACTTCTCCCTCTCGCGACGGTGTTCGTGCTGGCGCAAGAGAAATCCGTTTGGGATGGCATCTACACAGACGAGCAGGCCAACCGGGGCAAGCAGCTCTACTCTGACACGTGCGCATCCTGCCACGGCCCTGAGCTGACGGGCGGCGAAATGGCGCCGCCACTCGTGGGTGGTGACTTTACGGCGGACTGGAATGGCCTGACGGTCGGCGATTTGTTTGACCGCATTCGCATTTCCATGCCGCAGAACGCTCCCGGCAGTCTGTCCGGGGCGCAGAATGCCGACGTCCTGGCGTTCATGCTGCAGGCGAACAAGTTCCCGTCGGGTCAGACCGAGCTTGCCAGGGACGCCATGATGCTCAAGGCGATCAAGTTCGAGACGAAGCCCGGTCAGTAACGATCGCGTCACTGAGATCGATACGAGCTCGAAGTTCCCTTCGGATTGACGGAGCCGTCCGGGCGGGCGCTCGCCGCCCTCCCGCGCGGCTCTGTCACATTTTTTCCATTCTTTCGTTGCAACTCCGTCACAACCGCTCGTAGAATCCCCCAGGCTTCACCCGAATCATCCAGTTCGTCCCGCTTTAATCCGTCGTCGGTGCACGTGTCGTGATCGTCGTCGTCGCTCGAGGCGCATCAGGCGCCGCGGGTTGGGCGCGGTTGACTCTGGAGGATGCCATGAGAGGTTGTGCGTGCAGTATTGCCAGCGTACTGCTGCTGCTCACCATCGGCGCCGGGACGGTGGCTGCGCAGCAGTTCACCGGCGGTGTCCGTGGTGGCGTCAGGGATCAGAACGGGGTGGTGCCGGGTGTGACAGTCACCCTTACGAACGAAGCTACCGCGATCGCCCGCGAAACAGTAACGAACGAAGTCGGGCAATATAACTTTCCTGCGGTGGCGCCCGGCACCTACTCCTTGACGGTGCAGCTGACCGGTTACAAGAAATTCCAATCAACAGGTCTCGTCGTCGGAACCCAGCAGTTCCTCACCCTCGACGTGACGCTTGAGGTCGGCGCGCTCGAAGAGTCGATCACCGTCACAGGGCAGACGCCCCTCATCGAAACATCAAACGCGTCGCAGGGCGGTGTCCTCGATCGCCAGGCGCTCGAGTCGTTGCCGGCGCCCGGACGCAATGCGTTCCTCATTGGCGTCACCGTCCCAACGGTGATGGAGAACGGCGATCCGCAATTCAACCGGCAGCAGGATCAGACCAACGCCTCGCTCATCTCGATCGGCGGCGGCGGCATCCGAGCGAATAACTATCTGGTCGACGGCGTGCCGATCACGGAACTCCGCGGCCGAGCCGTCGCGAACCCAACAATCGAGGCGCTGGACGACGTGAAGGTGCAGGTCCACACGTACGACGCGGAGATGGGGCGGACCGGCGGCGGCGTCTTCAACGTCACCGCACGATCGGGCAGCAACACCTTTCATGGGAGCGGTTTTTACCAGACGCGTCCGGTCTGGGGGCAATCGGACAACTTCTTCAACGTCGCCGCCGGGTTGACCAAGGACCAAACCGGACTGTCGAACGCGTACTACCGGCTCTATGGCGGCGGCGTCGGCGGGCCGGTCGTCAAGAACCGGACCTTCTTCTGGTTCTCAACCGAAGGCTACCACTCGGGCACGACGCGCAACGAACAGGAGATTTGGCCGACGGCGGCTCAGCGGAACGGCGATTTCTCGACGACGACCGACAGCGGCGCGGCCATCACCATCTACAACCCGTGGTGCCGCGGCGGCGTCGCGAACGCGCGCTGCCCCGCGACGGGAACGGGCTCGATCGCGACCAACGGACTGTTCACAGGCGGGATCATCCCCTTGAATCATCCTGCGGTGAGCCAGGTCGGCCTCAACATCCTCAAGCTGTGGCCCACCACGACGATCAACGGTCCGATGTCGCAGAACGCAGACGGCAACACGAACGCGAGCGGCACGGCGTTCATCGTCGACAAGGCCCAGATGTACACAGGGAAGATCGAGCACAAGTTCACCGACAAGAACTCGCTGAGCGGCTTCTACTTGTACAACAGGACCGACGAGCCGGGCAGCACGATCATGAATACTGACAAGTTATTCATGGCGGATCAGGATCAGTGGTTCGGGCCGCTCCGTCGCCGGCCGCACATTCTGGTGTTCAACAACACGAACGTCATCAACGACACGACGGTCATGACGCTGCGTTACGGCTTCACGACGTGGCAGGACTCGTGCGACAGCCAGCCGTTCTCCGCCGGGTTGCAGTCCCTCGGATTTCCGGCGAATTACGTGAATTCGCTCGCGCCGGGCGGCGCCAACACGTTCCCGTCGATCCAGTTC
>JBPYEE010000463.1:0-13839 GCA_051985095.1 Vicinamibacterales bacterium
CTTCAGCGTTTCGTTCGTCAGTCCGAGCGCGGTCGCCTCTTCCAAGGCCTTGTCGATATCCCAGCCATCGACGATCGTGCGTTTCATGAGCCACATCCCGGCGGCTCTCCCACCGCCCGCTCAATGAATGAACGCCGGCTGGACGCCCGGCGCGGTGATCGTCTTCAGGAACGTATCGACGACCGCGGGATCCGGCGTCGCGCTGCTGAACGGAATGTGGTAGTAGGGAATGCCGGCTGCCTTGGCGGCGGCGATGTTCCCGTCGATGTCGGCCCCTTCCTCGGTCGCCAGTCGGAGGTTAATGATCGATGCGTATCCCATTCTCTTGATTTCAGGAATCGCGCCGGGAGTAATGGCGCCGGCGCACGCCACGGTCGTTTCGACTTTGGCGAAGTTCCGGATGCCAGGAACATCCTGCCTCACAACCTGCGCGCTCGCCGCAGCAGGCATCACGCAGCCGGCGATGGTCAGCAGCGCAAACCCCGAAGTCCTCCGTCGCATGCCGCACCTCCTTTTAAGCCTGGAGCTTACCACTCCACGTGTGCCTCACGCACCGTGCCGCTCGAACTCATCGAGAATCCGTTCCGCTTACCCGTTCTCGCCGCCTCTCAAGAGCGATCGTGATCCACTGAGCACGCCGACTGTGTTTGCGCCGAAACGCGGACGCCCTGGGAGAGCCGCCGTTTGTCATTGCTGCGTAACGGCTGTCCCAATGGTCTTTCGGCGAGGCGGACTCGGTACGAACGACACGAGTCGCCTCGGCCTGAGAAGCCGAGCCATGCGATATCGACGAACACTTGAGGACGGTGCGGAAGGCGACGTGAAGACCGAATTGGGTCATGCATCCGAGCGTACGCGTCAGCACCGCAACCTGATCAAATGGGCGGCCACTCGCGGGAATCCTTCGACCAAAATCAAGGGAAATCAACGCCGGACGGCGTTGTTGCGGACCACAACGTCACAGGTCACTCCAAACACTTGACCTCAGGGCACAAGCCTCGTTGAGACATCAGTTACCGCGTTATCTACACGTTATTCACAAATGAGGATCGATCCATTGCTCTGCCGCACGCCGTTTCCTACTGTGATCGTCATCGAGGGCGCCACTCCCTTTCGCGGGCACCGCTGAGCCGGAAAGACCTTTGACCGCGACCTGATCTGTACTTCGGCACAGGAGTGACATTGCTCCGAAAGGACTGCTCCAGAACCATATCTGCGGGCAGCCCAGGCACATCTCGATATAACTGCGCGAAACGCGCTGATGCAATCAGGGAGAGCGATCATGAAACAACGAATTGTCTATGCTTCGGTTATGTCGACGCTGTGCGCCGTCGCGGTCATCAGCTGTCTGCTGGCACCACGAGCAGCGTACGCCCAGGCGTGCACTCCAGACTTCGATCTCATCAGCAGTCCGAACGCCGAGCTTCACAACGAACTCACGGCAACGGCGGTCGTTGCAGACGATGACGTGTGGGCTGTGGGATTCTCCTTCATGCAGGAGAACAAGGCGCCATATCACGCGTTGATTGAGCATTGGGACGGTGTGCAGTGGACGGTTGTCGCTGCCCCGACGCCATCGGTTTTCAGTGAGCTGCTCGGTGTGAGCGCCGTGGCCACGGATGACGTGTGGGCCGTTGGATCCAACGTCCCGCAGTCCGGCTTCGTGCCTCCGCAGCCGCTCATCGAGCACTGGGACGGCTCGCAGTGGACGGTCGTTCCAAGCCCGAATCCGAACGGCTGGAGCTGGCTCAATGCGGTCGGCGCTGTGGCGTCAGATGATGTGTGGGCGGTTGGCGAGAGCAGATCGCAGGCGGTGTTCATGCATTGGGACGGCAGTGAATGGACGGTCGTCCCATCGCCTGATGACGCTGGGAAGCGGTTTGCCATCACTGCCATCGCCAGCGACGATATCTGGTCTTCGGGGGAAAGCCTAGTCGATAACACCGGAATTTTCAGTCACTGGGACGGGACGAGTTGGACCACTGTCCCTCCGGGAGGGGGTGTCGGTGAACTGTTCGGAATCAGCGCCGCAACGACCACTGATGTCTGGAGCGTCGGGCACTCGCTGTTCAGCCAGTGCGACGACACATGTATTGATCTCGAATTCGCCGAGGTGGAGCACTGGGATGGGACTGGCTGGCAACCTGTTGCGGGCCCATTGACGAGTTACGGATACAGCGGCCTTCAGAGCGTCGGCGTGCAGTCGTCAGCGCAGCAGATCTGGGTGACTGGACATGACGCATATGACACGCTCGTCGCGTTGTGGGACGGCACCCAATGGATCGCTGCGCCCAGCGTCAACGCAGGCGCTGGGGCTGGCTATGCCAGCCTTGCGCCGTCACCGAACGGCCAGGTTTGGGCGGTCGGGACTATCTTTGCCGGGAGTGAACGACGCACGCTTACGGCACGTTACTTCTGTCGCTGATCTGAAGCGGAAGAGTCAACCGGACAGGGAAGGGCACCCATGAGCCGCGAGGAAGGTCTTCCAAGAGATCTTCGCGCCGGTGCCGGCGCGATGCCGTGGTCCTTGCGTCCCGAAAGGGTGCCTCGATTGAAGGACTTGCTATCGTGGGGCGCCGATTGGGTAGAGCTTCCTGAGACAGGAGCCCCCTCCGACGGCGTCGATCCGCGAGGTTATCGGATGGTCGGGCTTCAGCGGGTTTTCGCACCGGACGGGGTCAGAAACCTGCTGCGCAAAACGGTCGACACGAAGACCGGCGGATTATTGAGGACTGACCCGCCCCGCGTTGCATCGTGGCCCGAGGTGTGACCGCTTCACACAGACGCCTGATACGTTAGCGGCGGCGGTTCCTCACGGGCAAGCGGATTGCGGATCGGCGGCGGACCATACGTTCTCGGAGTAAACGACTGATGAATAGCGTCAACGGCGGCGAGGTGAGGTTCGGCCACGTTTCGTCGCGCGAGCGCCCCGACTGCGAGTCTTCCGTGCAACGGGCTTGCGAGGCGGCGCTGCAGCGGCCTTGATGAGCGGGATCGCGCGATCGACATCCGCGCGGCTGTTAAAGCCGATCACCGTTACCTGACGGCCACCGCTGACTTGGCCGAGGAAGAAATCCATATTGATGCCGGCGCCGGCGAGCGCCTTCGCGATGGCATGGCCCAAACCGGGCCGGTTCTCGCCCTCTACGCGCACCGCGCCGATGGAGGCTTCGCTCAATCCAGCCGCCTGCGCAGCTGACAAGGCTTTGGCGCCGGTGATGGGAAAGACCTCGATCGCGGCGCGAGCATGATCTCCCGGTAGCCGATAACCCATGACCGCCTGCAGGTCGACGCCGGCTGCAGCCAACGGTTCAAGGGTCTGGGCCAGCACGCCCGCTTGATGGTCGACATCCGCTCGCCACAGGGTGATGGCTGTCACTCGAACAGGCATTGTGTCCTCCCCTTTCGTCCAGCGCCACGAACAGCGTGACGCGCGGCCACCCACATACAGTAGGCCCGTCGCGCGTGAGGGTGCAACCCTCGCCCTGGGCATAGCCCTCCTCTGGAACGGGGCCGCACAGGAAGATCGCCTGCGCCAACTGCTCTCCTCGGTTGGTTTCGATGGCCTGGAGAATCGAGATCCTGATCGGTGTCGCCGTATGCGCGGAAGCGGGCCTGGATCCGGAGGATACGGTCAGACATTATCTCAGCCAATTTTGCGCCCGCGAACATCAACGAGTTTGTCTACGCGCATCGCAACGAGGCGCACCCAGAGCCCGATCCCGCAGTGCGGACGAGATCGACGACAGCAGCCTGGGCGCCGAGCGACGCGCGTTCCGTGGATCGGTCGTATGATCGTGGTCGTGGCACAGCGGCGTCCTGCACCGCCGCCAGTGGCGAACATCAGTGCCTCCTGCCGCGGATGCACCCCGCGTGCCGAACGGCGTGAGATCGCCACGCGCCACTCTTCGGGATTCACCGACGGACGTTGCGACTCGCGGCGAAGTGCTGACCGCGGATCAGGCGAGCTGGCCGTCGCGGATGCGACGGCGAACGCCTTCTTGCGTCTTGATCTTCAGGCGCACGACCTGTGGGGGCTGTCGGCGACCGCCGGTGGCACGCGCGTCGTGTACCGACTGATGCACCGCGGAGATTGGCGCATGATTGTGCACGACGAAGTCGTGCTTCGGGTCGGCGCCCCGGCGGCGTTCGCGTTATCGATCGACGGTCAAGAAGGTCGCGTGCTCGGACAGACTGTCGAGACCGTCGCTGGGCACATCACGCCGCAGAACTATCGCCAATTCCCGCGTCGATCGACCGTAGCGCGAGTCGACGCAAAAAGTTGGATGCCAACAATGGTCCTCAGACATCATCTCTCCGCTTCCGTCACCCGAACGATCAATCGAGAGACCGTCGTCCTGCTCGGATGGGGACGGGCGATCCTGCTGCAATTGGCGCATCCCCTGGTGGCGGCGGGTGTTGCGGACTACAGTGGGTTTCGGAACGGCGTACACGGCTACATGGTCCGCGTGAGACACACCGTTGGAGCCATGTTGGCGCTGACCTTCGGCACCGAGGCTGACGTACGGATGACCGCGGCGCGAATCAACGCCGTTCACTCGGGCGTGCGGGGCACGCTGCGCGAACCTGTTGGAGTGTTTCCAGTTGGAACAGGCTATTCGGCCCGGAACCCCGAACTCCTTGCCTGGGTCCATGCCACTTTAGTTGATTCAATGCTCGTCGCGTACGAACAGTTCGTGGGACCGCTAACCGGTGAGGAGCAGGACCAGTACTGCGCCGAGGCGAGCGTAATGGGACCGCTGCTGGGGATTCCAGAAGGCATATTGCCCGGCAGCCGGTCGGCGCTCAACGCGTATCTCGACAAAATGTTCGGGAGCGACCAGATTCAGGTCGCTGAACAGGCTCGAATGGTGGCGCGCAGCCTGCTCACTCCGCCGATTGGACCAATCGCGACGCCATTTCTATGGCCCGTCCGGTTGATCACCCTCGGGCTGCTGCCGGCCGCTATCCGTAACGCGTACGGATTCCCCTGGGATGCACGCGATGAGCGGAACTTCCGCCGCGTCGCGAGGGTAGTTAAGCGGGCGCGTTCATTTCTCCCGGTGTTCGTGCGCGAATGGCCCGCGGCGCGGGCAAACCGGCAGGCGGCGTAACCTCTTCGCAGGAAATCGTCCCTCCATCGCGCGGGGCGCCGGTGCCACGAACCGTCCGTCGGGCGTGCGTTGCAGTACGCCGCCGTCCAGCAAGGTCTTTGTGTGCGGTGCCGCACCTAGCACAATCGAGACGCCGCAATCGCCGGGCTTCTGCCGGGGGGATCCGCAGGCTCGTGTGCTCATCGCCGCCTTGAAGGACCTGCTGCAACAGAATCCTGCGGTCCGTTGGAAGTCATTGTGCGCCGCCGTCGAACCAGAGGCCGAGACAATAGCGCCGCCGCGGGATGTGGCAATGTCGAAATCCGCGGCCCGACGATACGAATCGTTGGCATGCGGACCCTCTGTGGCTTGCATTGAGCACCGTCGAGCGAGAAAGCAACGTGAGATGCTCGCGTCAAAGATTCTGCGGATCACAGGTCCATTCCATCACGACGCCCTTCCATCGGGAGCGACTGATGTTCGCCACCCGCTGAACACTCACCGACTGGGACTGGGAAACGGGGGATCGGTCGCTCTGACGGTCGACGCGCGCAGTGGTGCGTAGGCGGGATTCCACTTGTCGTTCCCGCCCAGGACCGCCCTCACCGATAACCCCGCCGCTTCCATCGCTGAGAGTCGCCTCGACCATGCGACACGATCCGATCGACGCGCGCCTGGGCCAGCGTTGCCGTACTCCTCGAATCGCGCCGTACGCTCGCGTTCAGGGCGATCCCAGTTGTGCCACCCCTGCGAACGCACGACCTCGCTCATGTTCGTTCGCAGGAAGAGGACGCTCGCGAAATCCCGCCATGGACGTCCGAGGTACGTGCGAACGTCCGGGGTTTCACCGGTAATCGTCGCGTCCGCGAAAACGAACCCGTATCGTACGTCCTGAGGCGTCGACGCTGCGGTGATGTAGCCATTCCGCCAGCAGTGCACATGACACCGCTCAAAGTATGTCGTCGCCCCGCCGAACACGAAGTCGACATGTCCCGCGATCAGCGAATCGGTGATGTACTGGCGTCCCCGATTCAGGAGGAGCGTGTCCTGCCAGCCAAGGAACCGGCAGTTGCGGAACACGACGCGATCGCCGTCCACGCGGACGGCCACAGCCTGTCCCACCGGACCGGCGTCGTTCTGAAACGTCAGGTTCTCCGCCGTGAAGTTGTCGGCGTCGATCGTCACCGTCGGAGTGCGAAACGTGCCGATAGGTTTGCCGTCCGGCCCCGGCGTGGACGCGTGCAGGTCGTAGGTGATCACGGTTCGCGTCGGGTCTTCGCCGACGAGGGCGACGAATCGTTTTTCCCGCTGCACGTACACGACCTCTCGATAGGTACCCGGGCGAACAAGGATCACCCACGGCAGTGTCGCCGACGTGTGCTGGGGCGCGGCGTCAATCGCCGCTTGAACCGTCCGATAGTCGCCGCTGCCGTCTGCTGCGACGACTGCGTTGATCGTGCCGGCCCCATCGAGCGCTCGACCGGCGGCTGCGACCGCCATCGTGGCGATCAGCATCGCGGCCGGGGATTGCATCATCGAATCGTCACCGGTTTGATCCGCGGCGCGACCGCGTGCAGAATGGCGAGGGCGACGAGGTACGCGACGGACCGGTGGTGACCACCAGCCGACAACTGCCTGTCGCTTGCAGAATCGCGCCGGTTGCCTCGGCAATCGGCATTCCGCCGATCGCGCCCGCCGTTCCGCCGATTCCCGTGACTGCCCCCACCGCATCACGCGGCAACGTGTCGCCGGCGATCGTAACGAGGTTTGCCGACCAGCCCTGGTGCGCCGCCGCCACGAGCGCAACCGCGCTCCACAACCCATTGACGCGCGGCGCCAGGATGATAGGCACGACGGCCAGCGCGCACGTCATCATCGTTACCTTGCGCGCCATGTTGACGGAGCGGCCGTGCGTGATCAGTGTCGACGACAGCCATCTGCCGGCGACGCTCCCGACGTCTGCGATCAGAATCCACGCAATCCGAGGAACGAACGGCTCAGGGTCGGACCGAATGCAGGCGAGTTCCTCCGTGCTGACGCGTGAGTGCCGGGCAGCGATAGCGGACTGCGGAATGGAGCGAGCCATCCGTCAGATCGTGGGATTGCGTCGATGAATGGCGAACTCGGCATGGCCGAGTCGCTCGGCAGCCGTGGTCGTCCCGGAGCAGACGTCGAGCACCGCGGCCAGCAGACGATCGGCCGCTGCATCGATCGTTTCCGCCGCTCCGATCACACCGCTTACGTCCAAATCGATGTTGTCCGCCATCGTCTGCGCCGTTCGCGCATTGCCCGTGATTTTGATTACGGGCGCGATGGGATTGCCGGTCGGCGTGCCGAGACCGGTCGTGAACACGACCACCTGGGCGCCTCCCCCCACCATTCCGGTGACGGACTCGACATCGAGTCCCGGGGTATCCATGACCGTCAAGCCCTTCCGAGCGATCGGCTCTGCGTAGCCGACCACATCCTGCAGCGGCGTGCGCTCCCCTGCTTTCTGTGTCGCTCCCAGCGACTTCTCTTCGATCGTCGTCAAGCCACCGCGGATGTTTCCCGGCGACGGTTGTGTGCCGCGAATGTCGAGACCGAGCGCGCGCGCCTCCTGTTCGACGCGATCGACCACTCGCAGCAGTCGCGACGACGTCGACGGCGTCGTCGCGCGGGCGGCAAGGATGTGTTCCGCGCCCATGATCTCGGCGATCTCGCCGAGCACGACGGCTCCACCACCGTCCACGAGCCGATCCGCGACGCGACCCAGGACTGGATTGGCCGCGAGGCCTGACGTGTAGTCGGAGCCACCGCACTTCACCGACAGAATGAGCGACGAGACGTCACACGGCATTCTGTCCGCGGCTGCCGCCGCAGCGAGCCGTCGTGCACACTCGATCCCGCGCCTCGTCGCACGCACGCTCCCGCCCTCACTCTGAATCGCAACAATCTCGGCCGGCTTGCCGGTTCGCCTGGCAGCATCCGCCAGCATCTGCGCCACCACCTGTTCGCATCCGAGCGCGACGACGAGCACAGCACCGACGTTCGAATGACGGCAGTAAGCGGCCAGCGTGTGGTGGGTCGTATGCAAGTCGGGCCCGAGTTGACCGCAGCCGGCGAGATGCGGCAACACCGCGCCGTGCGGCGCGATGGCCGCCGCGATCCGTTCGGCGACGACTGAAGCACAGACGACCGTTGGCACGACGAGCACGTAGTTGCGCACGCCGACGCGGCCATCGGGTCGGACGTACCCGCGAAAGGTGATCGCGCCGCTCATCTCCGGTCCTCGCCTTTCCCGTCGGCCAGCAGGTCCTCCGGTTCCGCGATGCGCGGCGCCGCCATCGCGGTCGCGAGCGGCGCGTGCGCCGTCAGGTCGCCACGTCCCCGCGCGCTGGCGACGTTGTGGACATGTACGTGGGCTCCGGCCGCAATGTCGGTCGTCGCCGTACCGATCGGACTGCTGTACTTGACGATCGGGTCGCCGGCCGCAACCGCGCGCAGGGCCACTTTGTGCCCGCGCGGGATCCGCTCGGCGACGACGACTCGGCCGCCGTCAAGGGCGATCGATGCGCCGGGGTCGAGGTCCTCGAGCGCCGTGCCGACGTTGTCGCAAGCGCTGATGACGAGCACGGCGCTCACTGATTGACTCCGCTCGCGAGAAAGCCGCCATCGACGGCCAGCAGCTGCCCCGTCACGAAGCTCGAGGCATCCGAGGCGAGGTAGACCGCCGCTCCGACGAGCTCCTCGAGCTGGCCGAAACGCCGCATCGGCGTGCGCGTCAGGAATTCCTGGCCGCGTGGACTGTCGAGCAGCGCGCTGTTCAGGTCCGTGCGAAACACACCCGGCAGGATCGCGTTGACCGTGACACCGTTGTGCGCCCACTCGACGGCGAGCGCGCGCACCAGACCGGCCACACCAGCCTTGCTCGCCGTGTATGCCGCGACCTCGAACAGGCCGACGTGCGATGCCAGCGATGCGATCGCGATGAGCCGACCGCGCCCCCGCGCGATCATTGCGGGCGCAAACGCGCGAAAGGCGCGCAGCGTGCCGGTCAGGTTGGTCTCGAGGATCCGCGCCCACTCGAGTTCGTCCATCTCGAGCGTCGGCACGCGGGTCGTCACCCCCGCCGAGACGATCGCGACGTCCACCGGGCCGACCGCCTCGGCCGTGCGATCGTGCAGCTCGCGGAGGGAACTTGGATCGGCCACGTCGGCCGGCAATTCGATCGTCCGGCTCCCGCGCGCGCGGATCTCGTCGGCTACGGCGGCAACGCGCTGGGCTCTTCGACCGGTCGCGACAACGTTCGCGCCAGCGTCCGCCAGACCGAGCGCCAACGACCGACCGATGCCGCTCGTGCCACCGATGACGACCGCTGTCCGGCCACTCAGATCGAAGAGGGCGGCCATCACAAGGAACGCAGCCGTCGCGCGGATGATCGGGAGCGCGTCGGGCGCGGCGCCATGCGCCGCGCCGGCACCACCAGCTCGTGCCCTTCCTGCGCCTGATATTGCCGCGCCGTCGTCAGGTGATTGTGCATCGCGGCCCGAGCCGCCGCGGCGTCGCGCGAGCGGATGGCGCTATAGATGCGCCGGTGCGCTTCGGCGGCGTCGCGCAGATCGCGTTCGGCCGCGCGCGTCGCGGTTTCACGTCGACGCTCGTAGTAGAGCTCCGACACCATCTCGACGATCGCCGCTACGATCGGATTCCCCGACGCGGCGGCGACCGCTCGATGAAACGCGATGTCGTGGACGAGAAACCGCTGCGGATCGGCCATCGTCGCGAACAGGCTGGCCACTTCTTCCGCCATCGACGC
Source organism: Vicinamibacterales bacterium (assembly GCA_051985095.1). GTDB lineage: Bacteria > Acidobacteriota > Vicinamibacteria > Vicinamibacterales > CAVVIG01 > Gp6-AA45. The sequence goes on from JBPYEE010000463.1 coordinate 9,892, forward strand.
AATCTGGTCGGCCGTCGCGCGTTCGGCCGCGAGTGCCGCCGCTTCGATTTCGAGCATGCACCGCGCCTCGTACATCTGATCGCGCGTGAAACCGTGAAGCGCCGCCAGCAGGCTGAGCGTCTCCGACCCAAGTTGTGGCGGACCATCGGAGATATACGTCCCCGAGCCGTGCCGCGATCGCACCACGCCGAGCGCCGCGAGCGTCCGCAGTCCCGCGCGCACCGTGGGGCGACTGACGCCAATCTGCGCTGCCAGGGCGCGCTCGGTCGGCAGGCGATCGCCGGGCCGCAATCGTCGCCGTTCGATCAGCCCCCGGATGAACGCGACGACATGTTCCGTGCTGCCGTCGATCGATCGCGCGCCGGTTCTTGAAATCACCGCGGCCCTGCTCATGGTGGTGTGACCAATTATACCGGTGGGTTCAGAACACGAACCGGGCGCCGATCTGAGCCTGACGCGGTAGGTTCGCCTGTGAGGTGATCAGCCCGAAGCTCGCACTCGTGGGCGTCACGTTCGGTGCACCGAAGGTCGTGTGATTGAACAGGTTGAAAATCTCGATCCGGAACTGCAGGTAGGAGCTGCCGCCGGTCGAGAAGCTCTTGAGGATCGACGCGTCCCAGTTGTTGATCGCGTCCTGTCGCAGCGAATCGAAGGTCGTCGGGAACGTGCGGATGTGGTACTGAAACTGATCCTTCGAGTTCGTGTCGAACGCCGACGTGTTGAACGCCGGCCCGTCCACGTTGCGCGGGTCGAGGGTGATGGCAGCGCCGTTGTAGACCATGTCCGTAGACCAGTAGATTGGCGCTCCGGTCTGGTACGTATAGATGCCGTTGACGCGCCAGCCTTCGAGCGCGAGGCGCGCCGCACGAGATGACAGGTTCACGGCCCGGCCCTGGCCGAACGGCAACTCGTAGCTGGCGGCCGCCACGAAGTGATGCGTGTGGTCGAATGGAGAGATCCGCCGCTCGAGCTGAGTATCGGTATCATTCAGGTAGCTGTCCGACTCCATCAGCCGCGACCACGTATATGTGGCGGACAACGTGACGCCCGCGGTCGGGCGTCGCTGGATGCGCGCGCTGATGCTCTCGAAATCCGACGTGCCGATCGAGTTGTTCTGCATGAGCACTCCCGTAGTCGTGCTGCCGGTGCCAACGGGATATTCGGGAAAGGCCGCAAGCAGTTGCGCGACGCTGATCGTCGGGCCATTGAGCGATGTCCCCGGCAGCAGGAACGCAAACGGGTTCGCGACGGTCGCGGAGAGGTTGTTGATCGTCGTCTGATCGCGCGTCGGCAGCGTGCTCAGATACTGCGGCGGGATGCCATTTAGCTGCGTAATGTTGACTGGCAGGCGCGCGGTATGGTTGCCGATGTAGTCGATCTCGCCGACGATATCGGGTGTCAGGGCACGCTGCAGGCCGATGTTCCACCGCTCCGAGTACGGGTCCTTCATGGTCGGGCTGAGAAAAGACACCGTCTGGCCGACAAACGTTCCGAGGCCGGAGGCCGATCCAATCGGCTGAGCGATACCGCCCCCGAACGGGTTGCTCAATGTGGCGGCCGGCGTCAGGAAGTTGTTCAAGGTCGGGACGAACGACGTCGTCGCGCTGAACCCTTCCTGGTTGACGATGGGATTCGACGAGTACGTGCCGCTCGGCGAGAGGCTCGCCATCGTGATTGGCGAGACGAAGACGCCGAAGCCGCCGCGGATGACGGTGTTGCCGCCGAGCCGTTCCGGCGTCCACGCGAAACCGATTCGCGGGCTGACCATCCCTGCGTTCGAGCCGTAGACCGCCCCGTCGCCCGAGGGGAAGGTCAGACCGCCGAGGACGTTGAACGCACTGATCGGCAGCTGCGCAATGGGATGCTTTGCATATGCGGCGATCGCCGCCTGCGCGATCGGGCTCATCGACTGCGTATCGAACCCGCTGACCGTACGGCCCTGCGCCTCCGCGTACGGCGTGTCGCGCTCGAATCGCAGGCCAAGGTTGAGAGTCACCGTGTTCGAGACACGCACGTCATCCTGCACGAACCCCGCGTAGTACCACGATCGGAACGAGCCTTGGGCGCCGATGTCGTATTGCCCACTTGTCGGCAGACCGAGCAGGAACGACGCGAGATCTTGCCCGAACGGCGCCGCAGCCGACGTCGCGGTCGGACCAAGGGTCCAGTTCGTGGCGAACGTGAAGGTCCCGGCGGAGTTGCCGTACGAAATATTGTCGAGACGGTACCGGCGGATGTCCGCACCGACCTTGATTGCGTGTCGGTTGACGTTCTTCACGAGGTCCGCAAACACCTGATACGACCGGGACGGCACATTCGAAGCGCCCGTCGTGCCAAGGCACTGGAAGCTCGCCTGGTTCCCGCAGCTTCCGGAAAAGCCGATGAACGGCATTTGCAGGTACTGCGACGCGCTCGTCATGTAGCTCGGGAACCCCAGCGTCGTCGGATCCAGACCGCTGCTCGGGCCGCCGTGGACTTCGCCGAAGTACGTGACGTTGCCGCGAACGTCGAGCACCGTAGTCGAATTGAACGCGTATACCTCGTCGACGGTGCCGCCCCAGTTCGTGCGGCCAAGCGTCGTGCCGGTTGCCGGGTTGTTGAAGTAGTTGTTCTTCACCTGCGACCGGTAGTTGTGGCGCACACCGAACGTCACCCGGCTGCGATCGCTGATGTTGTAGTCGACGCGCCCCAGCTCGTTGTCGAACCCGTCGACGCTGCTCGCGTTGTTGATGTAATTGTGGAAACCGGTGGCATCGCCCGGCAGATTCGGTTCCGGAAAGAACTTCATGTACGCGAGCGCGACCGGATTCAGCAGTTTCGGCGAGATCACGTTGTTCGTGAACGGCTGGCGCATAATGGTGTTCGCAACCAGGGTCCCGCTGAAGGGGTTGTAAATCTGGTACTGCGGACCGAGGTTCAGCAGTGCCGAAAAGTCGCCATTGCGCTCGGCGTCCGTCGGTACCGTCGTGATGTCGGTCGCCGGCTGACTGTCGTCGAGACCTTCCCAGGCGAAGAACCAGAACAGCTTGTTGCGCTCGAGCGGTCCGCCGGCGGTGAGACCGTATTGGTTATATTTCGTCGCAACTTTCGGCGTACCGGTGCGATCGTTGAAAAATGTGTTGGCCGCCAACGCGGATGGTTGGGCGAACTCATAGGCCGTGCCGTGGAACGCGTTCGTGCCGGTTTTTAGTATCTGATTGATCGTGCCCCCGAACGTGTGACCGTAAGCGGCATCGGTATCGAACGCCTCCACACTGACTTCCTGCACGGCATCCACCGGCGGGCTGTACGCGAGGCTGCCGCTCCAGATTTCGTTCGGCGATCCATCGAGCAGCAGCTCACTCGTCTGCGCCGGCGTGCCGCCGACGCTCCACGCCGCAGCCGCGTTGTTGTCGAACGGATGCACGAGCGAGGGATTCGAAGTCGCGATCACGCCGACCGCGAGCTGCGCGAGCATCATCGGCGTTCGGCCGTTGAGTGGCAGGTCTTCCACTTCCTTCGTCGTGACCGTCTGCCCGACCGAGGCGTTCGCGGCATTGACGAGTGGAGCGTCCGCGTGGACCTGTACCGACTCGCTGATCTCGCCGATCTCGAGACGGATGTCGAGGATCGGATGGCCGCCCGCCGCGAGATGAATCGCCCGCCGTGTGTACTGCTTGAAGCCGGAAAGCTCGGCGATCAGGTCGTAGTCGCCAGGGGCCAGGAATGGCACCACGTACTGGCCGCTCGCGTCACTGACGGCGACGGCTCGAGTGCCGGTGTGAGTCTCGGTGGCCGTAATCGTCGCGCCGGGAATAGCGGCACCGCTCGAGTCGGAGACGGTGCCGGAGATGGTAGCGCGAAATTCCTGGGCGGTGACGCCGCTCGCGAACAGGAGCAGCGCGGCGAACGAGGCGAACAGGGCGCGGTAGCGCATCGGACCCTTCTCCAAGTGGTTAGACCAATTTT
>JBPYEE010000464.1:0-10822 GCA_051985095.1 Vicinamibacterales bacterium
CCGCTCAGAACGAGACGGTCGCCGAAATCTGCAACGAGCGTCCCTGAACGGTCGAGGCGTTTTCGAACTCCAGGAAGTACCTGGCGCCCACGACGACTTTGCGCGCCGGCAGGAGCACGTTCACTCCGGGCCCAAGGGCATTCACGCGGTAGTGACTGTTCGAGGCAATGATCGGGTTCACTCCCGGACCAGTGAGATCCGTCATCTGGTACTGGCCGTAGCCGACGACTCCGACCTGGAGCAGCGTGTGCTGATCACTGTCGAGCGGCACAAGCTGCATCACCGAATAGTCAATATCGAATGTCTGGCCAGGATGAGCGTTGGTGGTGTCTTGCGTCGTGTGAAATTCGTACACTTCGAATGCCGACGCGGCCGTCGCCTTATCAGCCGTCAAGTACACGGTTTGACCGGCGTTCAGGAAGTGGCCCCAGTACCCGGCGCCCGTATTGTCGGTCGCCCCTGCCGTGAACCGGCCCGTCGGCGCCATGAACCCGTAGCTGACCTGCAGGTCCGCGCGCGGTTCGTGCCAGCCGAGCCCAAACGGCGAGTAGTAGGAATCCGCGAATCCCGCTCCGCCGGCAATCGTGCCGAACGCGACCGAGGTAAGCGAACTGTTCGTCGCGGGCAGAATGACCGTGACTGCGTAAGTGCCACCGAACAGCTTGTATTCGCTGACCCAGAGGAAGATGTTCTGCTGGACAAACACGGACGCCGTCCCTTTGACTGGCAACTCCTGTCGGTCAGGCCCCCTCAGCTCATCGAAGGAGTAGAGCTGGAACAGGCTCTGATACGTCAACCCCGCGCCGGGTAGCACGCCGGAATTGGTGGCCTGCATGCCGACCGGGTACAGGCCTCTGATGATGATCTGAGCCTCAGCTGGAGCGACCGCCGCGAACAGAAGGGCAAGCGCCGCCGCGCTCAGGATCGGCGCACGCACAAGATTGGGTCTCATGAGATCTCCTGTAAGCCCGACTCCTGCCTCTGGTCAGATCTCGTTCGTCCACGCTCTGCAACCTCAGATGTTCGCGTTGTCAGAGTTCGTCGCTCACAATGGACGTCGATCCCCGTGCACGAGTGCGCAGGTCATCTGCTCGCATCGGGAGATCGTCGAGGATCAGCTTTCGCCCGCGTCTCCGACGGCAATCACGAACGTCGTGAGGCAGACCACAACATTTCGTGATCGCGTGGCCGCGATCGTCGTGAATCGTTCAGCGGAATCAGACGATCGATGAATTGGCCGCTTCGAGGGCTGCAGGGGTCGTGCCTGTAACGGCCGTCGTCGCAGATCTCGGCGATGTTCTCACGCTCAGTCGGGCAAGCGCCTTGCAGCGCGCCCAGTGACGCGTGCTCTTCTTGAGATAGCCGCAGCGTGTCCACCCTCAACTCCGGTCAATCCGGAGAGGATTGGTGGCCACGCACGACTGTCGTTCAGAACGGCACCCTCGATGGTTCACCGCCCGGGCGGAAGTCGACAACGTCAACCGCCTCCGTGCGGGTCAGGATGGTTAGGAAGGTGTTATGAGAGAAAGAACGACGGTCAGCGGTTGGTGGGTTTTCGCGGGCGTGCTCCTGCTCATCAGCGGAACCCTCAACGCGATCTGGGGGATCGCAGCGATTGGACACTCAAGGGTTTTCACACCAAACGCAGTCTATATCTTCATGGGCCTGAGCCTCTGGGGATGGATCGCGCTTCTCATTGGCGTGTGTGAATGGGTCGCGGCCTTTTCGCTCTGGTCCGGTGGCGAATTCGGGCGCTGGTTCGGCCTCGTCATCGCGTCCTTCAACGCGATTGCCGCGCTGCTGTCGATTGGGGCGTATCCATTCTGGTCGCTCGCGATCTTCGCGCTGTCCATCATCATCGTTTACAAGCTCGCGGAGGGCCCTTCCGTCGTCGCATCTTGATTCGAATCCGGCAGTCACAGCTTGGCGAACCCGGTTTAGCGCACGCGGCCAGGTAAGCAGCACGCAGCGCCGGATGGCGCACACGTCCGTTCTTCCGGCTGCGCCGTCCGTTCCGACTTCGCGGACGATCCTGGGGTTACTGACAACTCGATCCCAGGCTCTGACGAGCGCGGCGGTTTGAGGAGCTCGCAGGGAGCCTGAACCGCGCGCTCGGCCTCGTGCACACGACGCCGGACCGGTTAGCGACGTTCGCCACTATCGTTCGACGTCGACGGCCGAGGCCATCGTCGTCAGGCGACCATTCTCCTGCGCGAGGACCAAGCCGTGATGCGTTCGTTGGCCTCTTGTCTCGAGGATCGATTGGCGAGCGAACCAACGCCATCCCCAACGTCACAACTGCCAGGGCGTGGGGCTCTTTTGATGAGCTTCTGAGTGCTCGCTCCCGCGGCGTTCGCATCGACCAGCCCGGCCGTACGGTGATGCCCTCGGTACTCCGCGAGCTGTTTCTCACCGACCGACACGCATACTCCGGCGTCTGATATATTTGAACGGTTCGCGACGTTGCGGAACGCGGCGCGATGTTCCGATTGTCCGTTTCGGACCCCGGAAGTATCGTCATCATTTCCGACAGAGCAGCCAACCAACATTTTGGGTAAGTCAGCCGGCCTGTCAACGGCTGCGTTGGAGCTCGCTTGAAGGGCTACGCGGGTGTCATCGATGGATTTCACGAGAATCCGGATTCAGGCGTCAGCGGTGTTGTTGGTCGTCGCGTTCGCCGGCGGTCCTGGGATCGCCGCGTCCGTTCGACCGGCAACCGTGTCGAACGCAGACGCACTCGACCACATTCACATCGGCAATTTCGGCGTCGTCAACAATCGCTTCTACCGAGGCTCGCAGCCGAAGGGACACGATTACGTCGATCTCGCGGCGCTCGGCGTGAAGACGGTCATCGACCTTCAGCAAGACGGACCGTCAGATGAGGCGGGCATCGTGCAACGTGCGGGCATGCAATTCTTCCGCATCCCCATGGATACGTCGGATCCGCCGACGAGAAGCCAAATCGCAACGTTCTTCAAAATAGTCGATGATCCGGCGAGTCAGCCCGTTTATCTGCATTGCGCAGGGGGGCGGCATCGTACGGGTACGATGGTCGCGATTTATCGCATGACCGACGATGGGTGGACAGCCGTCCAGGCGTATGACGAGATGAAGCGATACCATTTCGAGGGCTTGTTCGGCCATCCGGCGCTCAAGAACTTCGTCTTCGCTTACAAGCCGCAGGCCGCGAGTCAGCAGGGCGTGGTCACGTCGCCCTTCGAACCGATCGAATAGTCAAGCCGGTTCCAACGGTTCTCGCAGTCGATAGATCTCTTGGTCTGGGCACACGCACGTTTCAGCCAGAACACGTTCACCGTGTGTTCGAAGTCTTTCGTCAGTCAATCGACAGCACGCAAACCAATTTTCCACGCCGATCTCCGACATCATTTCGTGTCGGCACCTGACAAGAGTCCCGGCTGGCGATGACGGGTCAGTGATACACAAATGCCGCGTCGCGGTGCAGCGCTGCGCGACTGGCCGGGCGCGTGTAGAACATGTGCCCGCCGGGATACACAGCCAACCGGAGACGGTCGACGTCGCCCATGATCGGCATTTGATTCACGATGAGCCGGCTCGCGAAGAACGGGCAGGACAGGTCGGTGTATCCATGGGCGATGAGAACTTTCATCGGCGGGTCGATCGCCATCGCCTGGCGCAGGTCCGTGACCGACTCTGGCAGGACGTCGTCGTAGGACCATTGGCGGCTGACATCCGCGTTCAACGCGTGGTACGGGATGTCCACTTTCCAGCCGGCGACACGCGTCACAAAGTCGACCATTGCGCTGGTGGTCGGCGCAATGACGCGGTCGAGAATCGGGTCCTGCCAGCCTCCGGTGCGCGGGCGGTTGGAAAAAGGAAAGGGATCGTACGTCGTGACATTGATGTCATAGCGACTGCCGATCTTCTGCTCGTGCCGATACAACTCGCGCAAGAGCGTCTGTGTGTCGACGCGTCCACCCATCGCTTTTACCAACGCCGGATCGACGCCGAGAAAGTCGGTGACCCGAGCGATCAGTCGCGCTGTGGCGGCCTCATCGCGGCCACCGCGCAGGTAGTCGGCGACAAATTCAGTTCGGGCATACTCCTCGACTGGTTTCAGCGCGGCGGCTGAAAGCCGGCCTTCCCGCTCGAACTTCGCGGCTGCCATCGAAGGCAGCCGGACGGCCCATCCCATCGGCGAGGTGTCGTCGTCATTCTCGAAGTTGCCATTGAGGAAGGGCGACACCATCAGCATCCCTGAGATGCCGACTCCCGTGGTCGTTTCCAGCGTGTGAGTAAGCCGTGGAACGCGAAACCCACCGTAGCTTTCGCCGGCGAGGAACTTCGGCGACGCCATGCGGTCATTCTTCACAAGCCAGTCGTAGATAATCCGCGACAGGTACTGAATGTCGCTTTTCATCGTGAAGAAGTGCTTTTTCGCCTCCTCGTCGTTGACGAGCGACCGGGAAAACCCTGTCCCGACGGGATCGACGAACACCAGATCGGTGAAGTCGAGCCACGTGTCGGGATTGTCGACGAGCTGGATGGGCGTCGATGGAACGTCCTCTTCGCCACCAAACGGCATGTGTTTGGGGCCGATCGCACCGAGATTCAGATAGACCGACGCCGCGCCCGGTCCGCCATTGAAGGCGAAGGTGACGGGCCGGGCCGCGAGGTTCTGGTCCGCCAGCACGTAGGATGTACACACAACGTCGGCAATCCTCTGGCCCTTCGCGTCGTGGACCGGGAGGGAGCCGACGGTCGCGGAATAATTCAAAAGACCTTTCGCGCTGCGGACTGTCTGCTTGATCGTCACGTCTGGCGGAAAGGGCGTCGCGACCGTGGCGTCCTTTTTCTCGGCGCCACCGGGCTTGGGCTGCTCTTGCGTTGAGGTCGTGACGCCAACGATCAGCGCCAACAAGGTAGCGAGACCGACCGCGGGTAGTGTGAACTTCATCATTCGACGTGCTCCCGCTCGGGGAGGGGACGGAGGAAGGTCAACCGTAACCTTCCGCAGTCTCCAGCACTCTGCGTGCCAACGCGAAACCGCGTCTGCAACCGAGAGCGTCGTTACGGTCGATCGGCTCTTGTCAATCGTGAGCGTCTGGACGGCGCATCAGCGCTGGCTTCTCACCACGACTCGCATCGAGCGCTTGAACGGGGAAACGCGTCGGCGCATGAGGATCATCCCGCGCTTTCCGACGGAGCGCTCGTGCCTGTCGTGACTCTATGCCCGTCTCATCACGCCATCGAAGCACTGGCGCGGTGTTCCCATGACGGCGAAGATGCTCCGCGAGCTGCAGTCGCTGCGCCAGCTATCGCAGTCCAACGAAGGCGGAAGAGGTCGCGTGGGACATGTGGAAGTGTCAACGCCTAACTGCTTCTGCAGGAATCCTGGGACTTGGGCCATCGGTGACCGGCGGTTCAAGCTGGTGAACCAGTACGGATGGGCTCGGTTCCGGCCCAGCCGTTTTGTGCTTCTGGCTCGCGGCCAGCGCCGCCAGCGGCCGCCTGACAGTGAGCGGCCGATCCAAAATCGCAGAAAAACTCACAGATTCTGCGCGAATTAACGCCCTGGCATTCGATTTCTCTTTTCGGGTCCAAGGCGGGGCGATTGGATGCCTTTTGAAAAAGCCAGAGCTGTGTATTCGAGACAAAGACGATCAGACTTCTCCGCAAACCCCATACGTTCTGGTAGGATTGCACGCCACGTTGGACTGAGAACGAAGAGAGGAGCCGCGCCAGAAAGCGGGAGCGCTACGCTAATTGACGTCGAATGAACCCTTTTAAACCAAGCGGCGGCACGGTGCTGTCAGTCTTTCAAGAGCTGGGCTTTGCCGCCAGCCCTTCCTCTGTTGGCCGCTTCCCCATCCGCGCCACGCCTCCCTCCGCGCACTGATCCCCATGCGCCTAAGAGCTCGGTTATATCGGTTCTACTGGTGGTGGGAATACAGAATCGTCCGAGGGCTCGCGAGCTCTCATTACACTTATTACCGGGAGCTGAAGCGACACATTTCTGGAGCCCCTGTATGGCTGGACCTGGGATGCGGACACCGGCTCTTTACAGATTGGATGACGGCCGAGCAAAGCGAGATGATCGGGCGCAGCAAGCAACTTGTGGGAATCGACCTGGACCGCCCAAGCTTGACAAGACACGAGGGTCTGCGCCACAGGGTCGAGGGAAACCTGGAGCGGTTACCGTTCCGAGACGGCGCTTTCGATCTGGTGACGGCGAACATGGTGGTGGAACACTGGCTGGACGTCCACAAAATCCTGCAGGAGATCCGGAGGGTGCTGAAGCCCGGTGGTCTTTTCATCTTTCACACGCCGAATTTCCTTAACCCAATGATCTTCACCGCTTCGCTCGTTCCGCAGGCGATGAAGAACCGCCTCGTTTGGTTCTTCGAGGAACGCGAAGGGGAGGACGTCTTCCCCACTTTTTATCGGATGAATACGCCTGGAGCCGTGCGGGGCGCGAGTGTGGGGGCTGGACTGCCGGTCGAAGACCTTACGCTTACGTACACGACACCGCTGACGCCGATGCTGGGACCAGTCGTGATTCTCGAGCTGTTGTGGATCCGCTTGTGCCGACTGGATGCGCTGAGGAACTTGCGTTCGAACATAGTCGCGGTGTTGCGGAAACCGCTTGTGCCGACTGGATCTGCCGAGGAACTTGCGCTCGAACATAGTCGCGGTGTTGTGGAAACCGCCGGGACAGGATAGCGCGCGCTGCCAGAGGTTGGCTGCGCGCGTGCAAGTCAGCCGCAAATTGAAAATCCGAAGACGTGGACTTGAGGCCTTCCAGCGGCTGCCATTACGACATTCTGAAAGGCTTACCGTTTGGGCGCCGGAGGCGCAGAGAAAGCCGCTTCAAACTCAGGGAAGGCGTCATGACGGTCGAACCCGCAGAGAATCGCTCGCCCGCGCAGATTCGCCGAACGCGCCCCGGCGTGGCCCTTCACCCTGTTGTTTGAGGCCGATCAATCGACCACGAATGAGTGGCGTCCGATGTCGCGAAAAAAAGTCGGACGGGGGATCTGTTACCGTTCAGGGCGTGATCGTGAAGCACGCCCACGAGGTATCAGTGGGACGAGGCAGCGGCAGATTCCGCCTTGATGGATTAGCCGCGCTCGGCGGACAGGTTCTCGCGGTGCGGTCGGCCGGCCGAAGTGGCACTCGAGCCGTTTGTTTCGCCTGATGCCGGTGACGTCCGGATCGAAGGAAGGCCGCGCGCGAACCTTCGACTTCACCCAAGCCCCGAATGTTCGCCAGCATCGTGTGGCTTTTTCAGCAGAGCCGCGAGCGAAGTCTCGGGCGGCTCGCCGCTCGGTCTGTTCGATCATGCGAGGCCGCGACGCTGCAACGAGTTTCGGCAAATCCCGCTCGTACGGCAGGTCCCCACCGATCGAGTGGCACGCGACGAGTGAACCTCGGTCGGCCTCAACCGACGTTCAGAGAAGGCCTTCCGCGACACTGACGCGGGTAACCGTCTGGGGAACCGCGTGCGGCTGTCACAACGTTTCGTGTCACGGCTCAACAGCTTGTGATCGGTCGGGGGCGTTCGCGCGGCCGAGCGTCGCGATCTGCCGCCATCCACCGCCTCGGTCCAGTGGAACGGTCGTTGCCCTCCGGTCTTCGGCAAGATGCGAACCCGTCGGGACAAACCGGACATAATCAGACGTCGAATTGCGAGGCATAAGCTTGCGGTGGCGTTGCTGGTGCTCGGCCTCCTCGCAACGTTGGGAGTGGCGCGCTTCTTGGCGAGCGCTCCCGGGTCAAGCCAGGCCCAAAACCCGCAGGCTGCCCCGCCCGTCGTGACTCCGGTCACGCGTGGCTCTGCCACAGGGCCCACGACCGCCCCGGGCTACAGCCATCCAGACCAATTCAACCATCTGAAGGATGTGACGGGAAGTCGGCGCGGCGAAGCCGGCCGTAGACGCTGAACCAGTTCTTTGCCGCCATGCGCACCGATGAGTTGAAATACATCTTCACCGCGGAGGTGCACGACCGATTCTTCCAAAAGGGCGACGTTGGCGGCTTCAGCGGTCCGATCGCTGTGGATACGCGTGACGCGATCACGGTCAACCTCTACACCAACCCGCAGGAGGACGTCAGCGTCGGCGTGCGCCACATTCCGATGACGGTTCCGGTCATCGCGGCAACCGGCGACTACATGAAGGAACTCATCAAGTATCCGCCGCAGTTCAAGATCGGGTTCGTGACGAACAATAAGCCTGTGTACGACATCATGCTCAGAGATGCGATCGGAACGACGGGAGTCGGTTCGCACCCGGGTCCGCAATAGCGCCGCAACGAAAGCGGGGACGAATGAGCGAGCGGGTCCCCCCCGCCCGCCGATTCTCACAAGGCTCCAAGCCGGTCATGCGTCGTGCGTTCGCCCTCCAGAAACAGCCGCGCACGCGCGGCGAGATTCCAAAATCACACCAACGATCAAATCGACGCCAGGCTGTTCGGCTATAGCCCAGTCGCCTGCTCACAGGAAGTCTTGACCGACTGGAGACGTCGCACCTGCTTCTGATCTGACCCCTCTACTTCCCGAGAGCTCCATGGCCAGCCGGTTGCAGTCTGCAACACCTTTCTCGACGTCGGAACATCCAAAAAGACGACGGATCACATCTTCTGCGCGGTGGTGCGCGCAACATTCACGGCGAATCCCCTGGCGAGGAGTCCTGCTGGCTGTTGGTGTGCTCGCCGCGACCAGCGCGCGTGCGCAGGACGTGACCAACGATGGTCGCATTGGAGTCGTTTTCGCACACCCAACTATCTTTGACAAATTTTCCGGCGCACCTTACGTCTGGTTCGACGATCTGACCGGCCACCTGACGTCGTACCGCGTGGCGGTTCCGAACATCATTTATCAGGCCAAGCCGTGGCTTCAAGGATGGGGCGGCTTGCTCGTCACCTGGAAAAACAACGAGGCCTCGGGTGATACGCGGGAACTGCGGCCTTACATTGGTGTGAAGGTCTTCGTGCCGAACTCGGCGCACATCCACCTCTATGAGTTTACGCGCTTGGAGTGGCGGCGGATTACGAACACCGACAACAACACCATCACACGAGAATGGCGTTTGCGCACCGCTCCTGGTGTCGAGTTCCCGCTGAGCGCGCGCGCCTGGGAGCCGGGCACCTTCTACGGACTGGCCAACGCCGAAATGTTCGTGCAAAACAGCTTTGTCGACGCGGTGAGGTTCACGTCCGGCGCAGGGTACATCAGGAATGACCGCCTCCGGATTGAATTCAGTTACGTCCTCGAGTTGTCGCGGAAGGCGTCGTCCGACGCGCTGGCGTACAGCGACAACAGCTTTCGGCTCGACCTCAAGTACAGTTTCAGGCAGGGGCTGCTTCGAAAACAGGAAGGACCTGAATAAACCGACCACGCCGAGCCGGAAAGCCACGGCGCGACGAACAGTCGATGGAGCCGCTGGCTGACCGCCACGATGCAGAGCGCGCTGCCGAGTGTTCCCGCCGGCCGAAGGGTCGCGGCTGCTGTTGCGATGGATTGCAAACGAGCATACGTGCACGCCAGAAATCCCGATCGAATCCCGAAGCTCTGGGATCGGTCGGAACGGCGGCGTGTTGCTGACGAATCCCGTCTCGGACAGCGCGCGGTTCCGAGGCTGTCATGCTGTAATGGTGCGAAATGCGACTCAGCGTTCTCCTGCTGCTGATGACGACCGGGCTCGCCAGCGGTGCGGCTCCGACACCCTGCGACGTCTCCTTACCGAACGCGGACGGCTGGTTCAGCAACGATGCGCTTCGCGTGCAGCTGTGGCCGGACGGGACCGTCGTCTTCAAACCACGAGGCCCTGGCTCCGTGCTGACGGATGGTTCGCTCTCGATGAAGTTTCCATGGGAGAGGAAACGCGAGGGGCAGTTGAGAATTGACGGCCGGCGCCTCGATGCGCCTGCGGCGCCGCTTCGAGCGAACATTCCGTGCTGCTACGGGGAGGTCGGCTTCCAGGCGACCACCTTGATCTTTGCGACGACCGGGTGCTGGGAAGTCACGGGACGGGTTGGTGACGCGAGCCTGACCTTCATCACCAGGGTTGTGAAAATCGGAGACGGCCCCGTGCGGCCGGAACCGCGTTGATGAGAGCCGCGAGGTTCCCGGCAACGGATGCGATCGTGCACAGCGATGTGTGACTCTCGATTATCCAACCTGACCAGACGTCACCTCGATGTGCTGGCCGCCGCGCTGGGCGTGCTCGTGACGGTGTCGCTCCTCGCGGGCGTGTGCCTCTTCATCTGGACTCATTAGTGCCCGATGCAATGTCGACGCGGGCTGACCGCAGTGAGCCGGCGAATTGGTCCAGGGTCAGCCTGCGAGACGGCTCCACCACGTTCCGGCGCCCGCGGCCCGCGCACGGAGAAGCCGACCGGGCTCTCGTCGGTCAGCGAAGCAGTGGGGCCAGTTCGAGAAGGCTGTGAATCGTGGCCGTCGCGGCGTAGCCGAGTTCTTCTTCATGCTCGGTGGGCGAACGTCGGATCCAGAACGTCCTCAAGCCTGCCGACCCTGCTCCACTCACGTCCCACGAGTTGCCACTCACAAATCCGATGCGTTGCATGTCGTCGTGCAACAGTTCGGCGGCGCGGTGGTAAACGCGCGGGCTGGGTTTGAACACCCGTACATCTTCGACACTGATGATGGCGTCGATCAGGTGCCCGATGCCGGCGTGCCTCACGGCGCTCTCTAACATTCGGGGCGTGCCATTCGACAGAATCGCGAGGTCCAGTCCGGCTCGCCTCAACGCCGCGAGGCCGGGCACGACATCAGGGAACGGCAGTAAGTGCAGATACGCATCCATCAACTGCGAGCGCATCT
>JBPYEE010000465.1:0-3033 GCA_051985095.1 Vicinamibacterales bacterium
GACAAGCGGTCTTTCCGATAGCGTCAACACGCAGGACCACGAACTCGTCAGCGGCGACGCGCTTGACGCGGATCACAAAACGGCCGCTCGCGTCGGTTTTCGCCGTTGTCTGGTCCAAGTTGTTCGACACCTCGGCCGCGGAGACCGGATCTACTGGACCACGGACCGTGTCCAGCTGCGTGTACACGTGTCCCTCGACCGTTCGGAACTTGGTTTTAGTGTCGCAGCCCGCAGTCCCAAGAAACACAAGGACGAACCATACGCTTACCAACCGCTTCATCGTTCGGCGTGTCTCCGTGCGTTCGTAGAATGACGACTCGATTATGCCACTCCCGAGGTCGTGTTCCACCGCCGGGAAGGCGTGCGTGAGGGGATCTGGGCCATCCTGATGACCGGTTCCCACACGTTGAAAGACCACTTCGAATGGGGCCACGGACGGATTGAATTCGTCGATCTCGCCCACCAATATCTGCAGCTCACCTCGCTCGTCGGCGGCACGTCGAAAACACTCGTCCCAGAAGAGAACGGGGACAACCTCGCGGGCAATTGGGTTGTCCCCCCCGTCTGCAGCGCTTCCGGAACGGCCCACGAGCGTGGCGACCGACGCGCCCCTCGATTCCTCACGGTAACCGCCCGCAGATCCGTCACATGCGACCGCATTGCTGAGAACGGGCGGCGCACTCTGCCGCCCGCCAGAATGCCGCATCAGTGCTCCCGGGTGAGCAAGCCGGTGCGTGAACGACCCCGGAGTCGGGAACCAGGATGCGTCCGATGGCCGTCCGCGAGGGTCGTTCACGCCCCGGCTTGCGGGTCAGGAGCCGGCGTCGATCTGTCACGGCAGCCGTGCCGCCCGCGTGCTGGAGAACGGTCGCTTCGCCGAGACGGCAGCCGACGCGCGCCAGGCGTCGACGTGCCAACGGACCGCGCTCGCCACGCGAATCGCGCCACGCGGCTCGGGATAGTCTGTTCCCCTGACGTGCCGGGCCGACCATCACGTCCGTCAGCCTGACGCGGTGCTCGGCACTGTCAATGCTCGTCGCGTGCGCTGAATGCGCTCCGCCCGCGCGTCCCGCGCGGCCTTGTGGGCATTGACGGTGCCTCCCTCCGCGTCGTCCTGGCGTTTACGTGATGGCCGCTGATCCATCGGCCGGCGGTAAGAGCCAGGACCGCGCCGCGCGGAGACCGGGTCAAGACCGCCGCAGGCGCCCGCCAGGGCCGGAGCGAAGCGACGGGTCTTGTACGCGGTCGAGCCCGGCGCCACATTCGAAATCCGCCGGCCGAACGCTCGATTCGAATCCATTGCACACATCTCGACCCGAGGCATTGACATCGACGAAGGTGTGCCTATGCTGGAAAGGTAGCTGTTCGATGCCATACCGGCATCGCCCTCCGCTGCCGCACCGCACGGAGCTCGCCGCCGACTCGCGGCCCCAGGCCGCGGGTCGACCGCATCCACATTCAACACCCATCCGGTCAGCCATCGGCGCGGGACGCGCGTCGATCCTTTGACCGACGCTCCAACATCGGCGGTCGCCGATTCGCGCAACCTGCCCAGGTGGCGCCCGAGCGTGATCTCACTGCGGGAACACACTTGAGGCCTGCCGATAAGGGCGGGCGGACGGAGGCCGTCATGAAGAACTGGTTGACTGTGGCCGAAGCGGCGGAGTATTCCGGTGTCAGCCGCGACACGATCTACACCGCCTGCGAACGACGCGAGATTCGACACGCGCGTGTCAGTGGGCGACGGGCGATCCGATTGAAGCCGGAGTGGATCGATGAATGGCTTGAGCGGTTTGCCCGCGAGAGTCCTCGCGCACGCGGTACCACGAACGTGGCAACCGCCGCTGTATCGTGAACGGCAGAAAGGAGAATGAATTTGGGTCTGTTCAAGATCTGCGAGCACCGCGGGCGCGCTCGCAATCGGTGCGACCATGCGTGGTGGGGCAGCTTCCGCGGTGTACGCGTGAGTCTCGCGAAGTGGACAAATCGCGAGATTGACTGTAAGGCTGCGGCAGACGCCGCGTTGGTGGACCTGAAACGTGCCGTCCGCGACGGCACGTTCGACCCACGCGGCCTTGAGCCACCGCGCGAGGTGACCACGCTCAGATTCGGCGAGTTCGCTGAGGTTTACAAGCAGCGTCACGTCGTCGCGAAAGGACTCGCGATCGCGAGGACGATCGATTACCGACTCAAGCCGCTAATCGAACGCTTCGGCGAATGCGCCCTAGCCGACATCAAGACCGCCGACATCGAGGACTTTATCGCCGACCTCAAGCTGCCACGTGTCGTGAACCGGCAGCCAAATCGAACGCTGACGCCGGCGTCGATCAACCGCGCCATCGAGTTGATGCGTCACATGCTGAACTGGGCAGTCGGCCGCGAGTACCTCGAACATACGCCGTTCCGACGAGGTGCGGAGACACTCATTCGGAAACAACACGAAGACAACCAACGACGTCGCCGAATCTCAGAGGAGGAGGAGGCCAACCTGTTGACGGTCGCCCCGCCGCTCCTCCGTTCGATGATCATCACGGCCCTGGACACCGGCATGCGCCAGGGCGAGATGCTCGCCCTTCGATTCGGCGACGTCGACGAAAAGCGACAGCTGGTCGTGCTTCGTGGCGTCACCACAAAGAGCAAGAAGATGCGCCTCGTGCCGATCTCAACGACGCGATTGAAGGCAGTCCTGGACTGGCTCTGGCTCGACGCCGACAACCAGCGGAAGCCAACCGAGGCGCTCGTCTTCAGCGATGAAGCCGGTGAGCCGCTTGGACGATTCAGAACCGCGTGGGTGACGGCGGTGCTCAAGGCACACGGTGTCACGCCGGAATGGAAGTCGTACAACTGGACGGCGCTGACTCCAGGGTGCCAGCAGGAGTTCCGGCGCATCAACCTCCACTGGCATGACCTGCGTCACGAGTACGCGTCTCGGCTCGTCGAGCGCGGCGTCCCGCTCGCGCAGGTCCGTGACCTGCTCGGGCACGCGTCCATTACGACAACCGAGCGGTACGACAACCAGAAACTGGAGAACCT
>JBPYEE010000466.1:0-5763 GCA_051985095.1 Vicinamibacterales bacterium
CGGTTCTCCACGTTGGCGGCGTCGCGATCGCCGCCGATGATCACCGTAATGACATGCCAGACGTAATCGGCGCCTGGGACTTGCTTGAAGAGCGCGGCGGGCTGAAAGAGCACGGCGTTGGACAGGACGACCACGCGGCCGGTCGATCGGAAATCGGGGCCCGACAGCTCCATGAGATAGAGTCGCACCAGCCCTATGTCGATGACCCGCCCGGTTACGCCAGCCAGCGTAATGCGATCGCCGACCCGGACGCCGTACCGGCCGATCAGGAAGAAGTAGGCGACGATCGCGAGAATCACGTTCTGCAGGGCGACGGCGATGCCGGCCGTGACGAAACCCGCGTACGTTGCCAGCGATCCGATCTCCGAGACGAAGCCGACCACGATCACCACCCCGATCGCGACCGCGACCAGCACGCGTCGGAGGACGAGAAACTGACGCCTGCGCCTGCCATCGCGAAGGTATCGGAACGTCGCGCGCTTCCAGATATCTGAGACGGCCAGCACAGCGCCGATCATGAGGGCCAACACCGCGGCGCGCACGATGGCGCGGCGCGCGGCGGCCGCGAATCGCTCGCTGATACGATCTCGAGCCGAAACAACCGTCGCGCGACTCATCTGGGTCGCGATGCTTTCCTCTGTCAGGGGCAGGAGCGCTTTCGACAGGCTTCGGAACTCAACGACCGCTGCTTCCAGATCCTGCCGCGTCTTGGCGGCTTGCGACGCGTCACTGACTGGCGATTCCGCCAGCTCCGCCTGGTGCATGAGCTCCCGTGCCCGTGAGGCCAGCGGCCCGCGTATCGTGTCCACCTCCTTGCCGAGATCGTCAGTGGCTCGAATCGCGTCGTCCATCTGGCGCTGCGCACTGCCGAGCGTGACGAGCTCCGCAGCAATCGAAACCAGCCCCGCCGGTTCGGTTTGAACGCTTGCGCTCGTCTGGGCCGGGGCCGACGCGTACGCGGAACTTTCGGGAGGGCCCGACTCCCGGCGGGCGGTCGCCCCCTGAGCGTTGGCCGAAGGAGGCGATGCTGCGCTCGCTGCATACCGCGCTTCCGGAATCGACCGTTCGAGCTGGCCTATCTGCGCCAGCAGCCCCCCGGCGGTACCAGCAGCGCCCGTCGCGGCAAACTGCGCAAGCCTCTGGACAGTGGACTGGATCTCCTTCGTCAGCGCGAGGGCCTGCGCGAGCTCTCCGCGCTCGGCCGTCAGAGCCGCGCGATTCCGCGGACTAGCACGCCCGAGCTGCGCATCGACGTCGTTCAGCCGACTCTGAATCTCGGCGACGCGCTGCTCGAGCCTGACAGTTGCTTGATCCAGATTTTGGGTGGACCCAGCTCTTGCAGAGGAGGCGGCTTCGGCGGATGAGGTCGAAGAGAGCGCAGCTGCCGCACGAGCGAAGTCGAACGCCAGGCGCAGCGCGCTCGTCGATGCTTCCTGCAGGCTATCCCGCGCAACCAGGTTATCGGCGAGACCCGGCTGCTGTTGGATGTGCTGCATTTCGCGAAACCAGCTCACCGTCCGCTCGAGATGGGACACGATGTGAGCGTCATCGGGTAGCGGCGGCAATGCAGCTCCGAGTCCGACAAGCTCAACCGCCAAGGCCAGCCCGATTATCCACACCCAACGAAATGCCATCGATGCCAGCATAACCCGCTGACGGCGCGGCAACGCCATTGGTCAGCCTTCATCGCTTTTTTCTCCGGTGTTGGGGTGGATTGGTCCGAAGTTGTTCCCGCGTCGGCGAGCCTGCCGCTTCTCGTCCGGCGTCGACTTCGGCAGATAGACGATTCGGTCATGGGAACAGGATCCCCGTTTCATCCTGCGCGGTTTGACAGAGGAACTCTGT
The DNA here is from genome assembly GCA_051985095.1 of Vicinamibacterales bacterium. Lineage (GTDB taxonomy): Bacteria > Acidobacteriota > Vicinamibacteria > Vicinamibacterales > CAVVIG01 > Gp6-AA45. The sequence goes on from JBPYEE010000466.1 coordinate 1,846, forward strand.
CAGTCAATCACGATGCCGGCGGTGACCACACCACGAACGCTCGACCTCGCACAACTGCGAACGGCGCTCTGGTTTCATGCAGCAGAGAAGATCGATCGATTTGTCACGATGGATAGCACACAGGAGCAGGCGGCTAAGCAACTCGGCTTGCCCGTCTGAGTCATCCGCCGATCGGGTGCTTCGGGCTGGTCGGGATGCGCGCTCGCCTGTTTGGACCACGAAGCAACCGCGAACAAGCAAGTAATCAGATGCGGTAAAAGGCTGTGCTCACCGCGGGATAATCGAAGGGTGCACGCCTCATGCCCATGCGAACCCGACCACGGCCGCTCGTGGCCGGCAACCGTAGCGTAAGGATCACATGCAGAAGGACGCGATCAGCGAACGCGACGATCTCTGGGACTTGACACGCGGCGACGTGGAAGACAACCGCTCAAACCCCCGTTGGCACGGCTGGCGCGCACTGGCTCTCGCGACGGTGCTGGACTTCAACTACCTGAGCGCGGCCATCACCTTCGTCTGGTTGATTGTGCTACCCGCGATCGTCGTCGGCCTGGTCGTACCGGGTCTGATGGTGCTCGCGCGCTGGAAGCTGGGGGCCGCGGAGCTCATCACGATAAGACCGACGGCCGCGTTGATCTCGCTGGCTCTCCTGGTCGGCGCCGTACTTTGGCTTGCCAGGGCGTTGCTGGCTGTATCGCTCGACAACTTCTGGCATCTTCATCACACGCTCGTGTTTCCGCTGTTCGTGACTCTGCGGGAAGTGATCAGCATAGGCCTCGAAGCTCTGCCGTCGCGCGCGCTGGATGCCCAGGCTCTGCATCGGCTGCGTCGCATCAGCACGGTCCTCGCGACCATCCTGCTTGCGGGCAGCGGCGTCACGCTCGCGTTCGCCGTACCATTTTCGACTGTCGCGGGACTCGAGAATCTGCGGCATGTGAGCCTCGCGGCGCTGACGAGCGCTGCGCTCCGCAATGCACTCGTCGTCCTCGGCCTGTCCACGACAATCGTAAGCGTGTACTGGTTCGTGCGGGAAATCTCCCCCGCGCCCCCCGTACTCAACTGGGCGCCGAGCGAGCCCGTACCAGCCGCACACACCCTCCGGATCGCACACTTGTCGGATCTGCACCTCGTCGGCGAACGCTACGGCTACCGGATGGAGCCAGGTACAAGCGGACCGTGCGGTAATGACCGAGCGACGCGGGCCTTTTGCCAACTCGACACGATCCAAGCGACCCGAGCGCTCGATCGAATCATCGTGACAGGCGACATGACCGATGCCGGGACCCGCGCCGAATGGCTGGAGTTTCGCGCCCTCGTTCAAGCGTGGCCAGACCTGCGACGTCGCCTGCTGTTCGTGCCCGGCAATCACGACGTCAATATCGTCGATCGCACCAACCCTGGACGGCTTGACTTGCCCTGGAGCGTGACCGGAGCGCTGCGCAAGCTGCGTGTCATCCTCGCGCTGGACGCTGTCCAGGGTGAAACGGTCCATCTCGTCGATCGCGCGTCCGGAGCGTTGGGTCGCACGCTCAGGGAATATCTGCGGAGCGGGAACCGCTCGACGCTGCTGCGCGATCTCGCTGAGCGCGGCACCTGGGGCGGACGATGGGAAACCACCAAGGTGTGGGATGCGATCTTCCCTCTCGTCGTGCCGCCCTCCGCGGAGGGCTGCGGCGTCATCCTTCTCGATTCGAATGCCCGCCGGTACTTCTCACTGACAAATGCGATTGGCTTCATCAACCGCGAGCAGCTTCGGGGGCTGAACTCGATCCTTCGGTCGACTCCGGCCGCCGTCTGGATCATCGCCGTTCACCACCACCTCGTGGAGTACCCGATCAGGGGTCTCGGGCTAAAGGAGCGGGCCGGCGTGGTCCTCGTGAACGCGTCGGATGTCCTGCGGGTGATCGCGCGATGCCACCGGCCGGTTGTGATCCTGCATGGCCATCGGCACCGGGATTGGATCGGCACGCGCGGCCCCGCGGTGTTGTGCTCGGCACCCTCCGTGACTCTCGGAGATCGGGGCTCTCAGCACAGTGACGGGAGCTTTTCCATTTACAACATCGTGTTGGCGTCGGACGGACGCGTGCAGGTGCCCAGCGTGGATCGCGTGAGCGTAGCCTAGTCTGCCTAGGACAACCAGTACGGCGATGCGGCGCGGGCGTATGCCGAGTTATCCGATCACTTTGCTGATCAGTTGGATCAGTTTCCTGCCAGCGATGCGGCGCTCGCCCGCATTCTGAGTCGAGCGCAGCCGCAAACGATCGCGTGGCACAGCCCGGTCAGGCTAAAGACGTCGAAGAATCCGGCTGGCACGCGTGTCGCCGAGCTCGTGGTCAATGGCGTACGTGGACCCTGGCTTCTGGATACCGGCGCGAACCAGTCGGTGGTCAGCCGTACCTTCGCGGAACGCCTCGGAGTGATGCCGCTGCAGGGAGAGGCTTCCGGTGGATCGGGTGTGACAGGACGCCAGAGCTCCGTTCCGCGCCGCCGTCTTGCCGACCATGCAGGTGGGAGGCGCCACTCTCACAAACGTCGTGCTCGTCGTCATAGACGACGCGAATCTTCGCCTTGGCAGTGGTCCGGACGCGTATCAGATCGACGCGATTCTCGGATACCCGGTCTTCAGGGCGCTCGGCATCGTTACCTTCAGGCGCGACGAGTTTCTCGCCGGAGAAGGCGCCGCAGGGAACGGCCGGGGCACGCGCATGTATATGCGAGGGCTTGGGCCGGCGATCGAGTGTGACGTTGAAGGCCGTCCTCTCCTATTCACGTTCGACACCGGCGCGTCGAGCACCGACCTGTCAGTGCGGTACTACGAGCTGTTCCGAGCGCAGGCTGGCTCCTGGAAGACGCAGAACTTCGAGAGCGCCGGCGTGGGCGGCTCGATTCGACAGGCCGAATACATCCAGCCACGCGTTGCCATGAAGGTGGGCACGAGCACGGTCACGTTAAACAACGTGTCTATCTTTCCCGCCCGCATGAACACGGCCATCGACCTGCTGTTTGGCAACCTTGGGGAGGATTTCGTCGACAGCTTCGAGAGCGTCAGTCTGAACTTCTCAACGATGACGTTCAGTCCTGGGGCGTCTCGCAGGATTCAGTGACATCAGCGGATCGACCGTTCGTCGGATCTTAGGTTCGGCAACACCTGCGAATCGACAGCAGTTGTGGGTACACGGCTGACGGCACCGGCGCGGCCACGAGCAGGATCCGCATCGAGATCGCGCAGGTCGAGATTGACTACAAAGGTGCTCGCTGATAGGTGACTGATGATTTGCCCAAATTTGCTCGGAACTATTCTGGAATTGCCTAAAAGATCAGCGTCCCGCGGTGCCGGTCAGCCGACATGTCGGCGCAACACGGCCAACTCGGGCGCAACCCGACGATCTCCAGCTCCTTGAGAGTCGACCGGAACACCAGACCGCAAACCTGAAAAACGCTGAAGAACAACGTACGCGACTGGTGGGCGGACGGCACCTTCCAGACCCAACAAACCGAAAGGACCGTTATTTTACGTTAACCGACCTTTCGCGCCCCATACGGTACCCGTGATGTACCGCGCCGAGAATCGGCGGCGCGACGGTTCGATGGCCGTTTGGCTGCCTGGTTTCGAACTCAGGGACGCTGCGCCTACGCAGCGCTCGGCAATCGCCCCGGGGGATGGCAGCGATCCTAAAGGTGTCCATTGGAACGGAACGACACCACGCCAGAATCAGACGATGCCACGCGCGTCGTCGCACGCGCCATGAGACAATGCGGCCAAAGCGAGGCGCAATGGCACACAAGCACCGAGTCATCAAGAAGACGGCCGAACGATCAGCAAAGACGAAGGCGATGAAGAGGTCGAAAGTCGTACGGTCTGCGACCGCCGATACGCTACTCGCCGCGGTCAAAGGCGCCACGCATCGTTACCTGGGA
>JBPYEE010000467.1:0-3000 GCA_051985095.1 Vicinamibacterales bacterium
GTCCGCGTTCCTCTTCGTATCCGTAGGTGTGCGACCGAAAATTGGGGGTCTTGATGGGTCCACTCGCGTCGCCCTTGCTGATGTCGCTCCTCTGACCTTGAACAGCCGGCGCACTCAGCGTGGAGCCGCCCATGACGATGGTCGCTGCGGCCAACCCAATCGCTATTTTACGCATCATGATAAAGACACTCCATTACCCTGCTTGCGAGCACCCCAGCCGCTTGCGAGTAAAACTCGGCCGTTTCCAGTTCCATCGGTGCGGCACAGTCTCACGAAGCGCCTGCGAGTGAAACTCGGCCGGTTCCAGTTCGGTCGTGCGGCATAGTCCCGCCCGCGGCACGCCGGTGAGGGCCGGATGAACGCGTTCGGGCCGCGACGGTTAGCTTCGAAGCGGCGTTCACGTCGTGCGCCCGTTACGGCTACGACCCGCCGGTCGCGAACGAGAGCGAGATCGCGACAGGCCTGTCACCCATCACAGTCGCAGAACCTCGCCGGTACCGATCGTGGCCCGAAAAAGCGGGGCCCGCGGGCGAGCCGCACTGTTACTCGGCTTTCGCCGGTTCCCGCGATTTTCGGGCGGATCTTTTGGAAGCGGAATGCGGTCTCAACGCTGCGGTACAGCCTGCAGCAGTTCGGGCCGGTACTCGAAATGCATGGTATCGTAGTGATACCACTTGCCGCCCCAGATGAAACCATGCCTTTCGAAGGCATCGACGATCTGCTGCGGCATGCGGTTCCTGTACGGAATGCCGGTGCCCTTCTTGGATTGCCACAGCCAGTAGTCCGACGTCCTGATCTTGAGATCGATCGCGGCGGCGTAGGCGTGCATGCTCGGCCGGCCAGTGTCCTTGACGGCGCGGCAGGAGAACACGCCCGCGATCGGATAGGCTGCGGTCTTGATCGCGGCGGGCAGCGCATCGATCTCATCGGAGACCTGTTTCAACCGCTCGGCCACGCCGTTGACCCTCGTCACCCGCACCGGCCTGGCCCACGTTCGCGGCAGCCAGGCGATGGTCGTCATGTTGCGCTCGACATCACCGGTCCGACAGTCCCCGTACATCTTCCGGAAGAACGCCTCGTTTCTGAATCGCCCCGGATCGGCATTGACCGCAGGTGGCGCCGCGAGCGGGCCGATCGGATAGCGGAGCCGGAACTGGTCGAGAATGGAGGCGTTCGCGAGCAGTTCCTCGAACGGTTTCCTGTCGATACCGTCGTCAATTGCCATGACCGTGCCGTCGCGCCAATAGAGACGGCTGTCGTCATGCCGCGCGAGCGCCTCGGGATATGACGACACCAGCGCGTCGAGCGGATCGCGGACCGGCGGTTCCCCGGACCACACCTCGCCGCACGGCAGCGCCAGCATCAGGGCGATCGCGGCAAGACGCACCAGACCGGTCATCGGCGTTGCTCCTCTTCCGCGACGAGGTCGATGTTCCGGCGTTCGACCGGGTTTAGTTCCACGTCCCATGTGCGGGGCCGATACCAGGAGAATCGACCGAAGTAGTCCTTGAGATCAGGCGCATCGAAATAGCGCCCCCGGCGGGCGTAGATTTCATTGCGCGCGATCCGAAGGTCGCGCTTCGACAGACGGTTGAGTTCGCCCGGCGTCAGCTGCCGCCGGTCCGAATCCGCGAAGATGAATTCGCGGTCCGTCACCAAGGCGGGAGGCGACGGGGAGGACGGGTAAAGCTGCTCCCGTTCCTGCAGTTGTGTCACGTTCCAGCGTTCGAATTCGTTCAGCTCCGGGTTCCATGTACGAGGCTGATACCATGAGAATTTTTCAAAATGCGCCTTTAGATCCGGCGACTTGAAGTAGATTCCCCGCCGCGCGAATATTTCATTACGCGCTATTCTGAGATCGGTCGACTGCAGCTGGCTGATCTCGGCGTCCGACAGCCGGCGCTGGTCGGAGTCGGGAAAGATGAAGCCGGACAGCTGGACACGGGACGACGCCGGAGGCGGAATCGATGGCACCGTGACCGGATGCGGCACGTCGGCGCCGGTGTTCAGCGGATACTGGTCGTAGAAGCCATCGATCTGCAGTGCCGGATTCTGGACGCCACCCGTCCGCTCCTTGACCATGCGCCCGACGTTACGGAAGAGATTGACGACGTCGAGGCCGGGGACCTGCAACTGCTGCAGCAGTGCCGCCGTAAACGGGCTGTTCGTTCCCGGAGGTCCATCGGCGGCGGTGGCGCCGAACCGGGTCGAGAATGCGACGAGGAGGCCGTCAGTGTTGCCCGGAGGGGCGAGACCGCGGGACACCTCGCCTCGCAGCGGTTGTCGCTGCTTCAGCTGCTGTTCGCCAACATTGGTCCGGCAGGCATCGAAAATGGCGATTCCGATGGGTGCGCGCCGCAATTCGTTCAGCATGGTATCGAGCCCCACCAGCTCGAAACGCATGCCATCGACAGCCGCGAACTGGGCGTCGACGGGCACGGCATAGGGAACCCCGTCGAAGGTCGAGCCATGCCCCGAATAGAACACGACAGCCGCTTCCGAGCCCGCGATGCCAGTCGCAAACCGTGCAAGAGCGCGCTCGAAATCGCGCTTGGTGAGGTTCTCACCATAGACGATGTCGGTGCCGGCGAAGCCGATATTGGTCAGTGCGGTCCGCATGCCGCGGGCGTCGGCCACCGCATTGGTGAGGCGGTTTGAGTATTGATAGTCACCGTTGCCGACGACAAACGCCACACGCCTGCCCGCGGCGGCGGGATCGGCAAACCCGGCAACGACCACAATCATCGCGACCATAAATTTCACACAAGGGATTTTTGGAAAGGGCATGGGAGTCTCGCGGTCTGATGATAGAACGAGAAAACCGTGTCACGCCGCGCTCGTGGAGAATCAGTGTTGTTTTGGCGCGGACCCGAAGGCGGCGACGATGCAATTCGTCGGGCTGTCCGACGAGGACCCCTCCGTGAAGGAATGCTTGTTCGCACATCTTTCGAACCTTTGCGCGTTGGCGCAAATCATCGTCGCCGGGAACGGGGACTTGCG
>JBPYEE010000468.1:0-10248 GCA_051985095.1 Vicinamibacterales bacterium
CCTGAATCCGCGTGTAACCCCACGTCGAGTTCTCTTCGGCCATGCGCACCACGAGTTGTCGGATCTCGGCAAGGACACTGCATCGACGAGTAGACCTCCGCGGATAGGTCCACTTGCGCGCCACCAGCTGTCGGTGCCATCGCAGCAGGGTGTCCGGAGTCACGATCGTCGCGACTTCGCGCAAGGCCTCTCGACCCAGTCGGTACGCTCGTATGGCGAGTCGCCGCCGGTCGTTATCGGTCAACCGAAGGCGCCGCCCACCGATCTGACGGCGCAGCAGGCGATTCTCTTCGACCAGATAGGCGAGCGCTTCTCGCTCGCGGCGATCGAGCCAGCCGATGATGGTGAGGAGCAGCAACCGGAGGACCGAGACGTCGATCACGAGCGGGAGGTTATATCACGAACACGCCAAAAATGGCCGCAATGCTGTCGATCCTACGCCGGGACATTACGGGCTGGACCGAATCGCCGCAAGGAAAGCCGTGATGCTCGAACGCATGGTTGGTGAACGTTATCAGCAGAGGTCGGCAAGCTCAATCGGTACAACCAGTACGAGATTTTCGGGAGGGACACGTCCTATCGGCTCTGTTTGGGATCCGTGTCCAAGAGTTCGAGAATCTGGCGGCGATGATGATGCACGTGGTGCATCTCAAGCCGAACGAATTCCTCGATGCCGAAAGTGCCGAAGTACGGGTGCTCAAATGTACTGATTCCGGCGTTCAACTTCTCTCGAGCCCTCGATTCGAATGTGGCGCTGGCGCGCTGAAGGCGGTCACACACCACCTGCTGAGACGCGGGCCGAGGCGAGGGTTCAAATGCAGCGGGCGTTTTGGATTTGATGAATCTTCCCGTGCGGAGAGCGGTGACGCGAATCAGCATCCGGATGAACGGCCGAAGGAACTTGGGAGGCCGCCGACCAGAGAGGGCGAGCGACCCTTCAACGAACAACGCGGCACGTTCGTAAGTGATTGCCACGTGTTCGGTGATCTGCGCCGGAGACCATTTTCCGGTTCTACGGGGTTCGTCCCATCTCGATGCTGGGAGATCGAGCAACGTCGAAATGAACGTCGCTATGGCTGTTCGGTTGGATTCGAAGGCCGCGTCGATGTTGCCCGAAGCCATGGTTGCCTGGTAGTCCTATCGCGATTTCCATGCAGCGCGCAGTCTCGTTCGTCGCGGCTCAGCCTGCGCGAGCAACGCCAGGGCCACAACCAGCCCAATGACCTCGCCGGCCAGGAGGAGGGCAATGACTCCGTTCGGAGCACCTCCGACGGCAATGCCCACCGTCCGGCCGACCACGAATCCGCCAAAGACCGACGCTTGGGCGACGAGTCCTGGCCGCAGCCAATCATTCCGACGAGCGGAGAGAACGAAGAACATCCCTATCCCCAGGAAGAGCCCTCCGTACACACCGCGCACCTCCATCTGGGCGATCGGTGTCGGCAACGCGATTTCCACAAGGGGCGTGAGGATCATCGGCGCGATGAGCGACATGACACCAAGAGCCAAAAACACGAACGCGACGACGAACAGCGAGAACCGCGCGAAGACCACGACCAAGTAGAAGTCTGAACTAGCCATGCGGACAACGACCATTTGCGACATGGCGAGGAGGCCAATCTCACCGCTTTCGAGTTCGCCCGCCGGCAGTGATGCCGCGCAGCGCCCGCGCCAATGAGGCGACGGCGGTGCGAATCTGGTTGGCATCGTACGGGCCGTACCCGAGCACGAGGCCGTCGCGCCTCGCAGGTCCGATGAAGCACCTGGAGAGAGGGATGACCGTGACGCCGGCGGCATCGGCGGCACGGGCCGCTGCCGCGTCATTGATTCCTTCTCTCAGCCAACCGGTCAAGTACATGCCGGCGCCTTCGGGAGCCACCTCGAGAAGCTCCGGCATCGCATCGCGAATAGATTCGACGAGCACTTCTTGGCGTTCCAGGTAACGAAGGCGGGTCTGTCGGATGTGGCGTTCGAGCCAGCCCTGCGCAATGAAATCGGCGAGGGCCAGCTGCTCGACAGATCCAGGTTGACGATCGATGACGGCCCGCGCTTTGCTGAAAATCTCCACCAGCGATTCCGGCAGAATCACATATCCGAGGCGAAGGGCCGGCAACAGCGTCTTGCTGAACGTTCCGATGTACACGACGCGCTCGGTCGTATCGAGGCTCTGCAGCGATGCGAGAGGACGGCTGAAGTATCGGTATTCGCTGTCGTAGTCGTCCTCGACGATCCAGGCGCCGGCGCGACTGGCGAAGTCGAGGAGTTGCAGTCGGCGAGAAAGACTCATCGCCACGCCCAGGGGACACTGGTGCGACGGTGTCACGTACACCAGCCGAGGATGGGGCCGCTCTTTGGTTCGGCGCCGTTCGACGACCAGCCCTTCATCGTCGATCGGCACAGGAATGATCGTGGCGCCCGCGGCGGCGAACGCCGCGCGGGCGCCGGGGTAGCCGGGATCTTCCATCCACGCCAGATCGTTCGGTGTGAGGAGCACCTGTCCACAGAGATAGAGCGCCTGCTGGGATCCGTTGACAACCATCACCTGCTCCGGTCGACACCGCACGCCACGCACTCTGTGTGCGTACTCGGCGATCGCCGCGCGGAGCGGCAGAACACCTGCGGCATCGCCGTAGCCGAGAAGGGAGGTCGGCGCGTGTCGCCAGTGTCTCGCCATCAACCTCGCCCACACGTTGCGAGGAAAGACCGTCAAGTCTGGATTACCCGCTTGAAATGGTCGATGCACCGGAGGCTGGGTTGAAAACAGGGGCGGCAGCCATCGACGACGCTGCGAACCGCCGAGGGCGGCGTTGATGGCGGACAGACGGGCCGACGTGGGCCGCACGTCCGCGCGCAACAACGTCTCCGGCAACGTCGCGGCGACCTGAGTTCCCGCTCCGACGCGTCCCTCCAGATACCCCTCAGCCGTCAGCTGATCGAACGCGGTCAATACGGTTGTTCTCGAGATTGCGAGATCGGCGGCGAGGGTACGGGACGAGGGCAGACGGCTGCCGGGAGGAAGCCTGCCGCCGAGAATGCTGTCGCGGAGGTTGCTGTAGAGCTGGTGGAAGAGCGGAATCTCCGACGAGCGGTTCAAGGTGATCGACAGCATCGTACCGGCCACTGGTTTCGACACGGAAACCTCTCGGAATGGCCATGCGTAAACACAGATAATGGCCATTGCGATCATACCAATCTGCGATAACAGTATGGAACCAGGAATCCCGCGTTGCCACTGATATTGAGCGCGAGCCATTCACACAAGCAATCACATCGCGCCGCATCGTGTCGTCTGGCGGGCATTGAAACGAGTGGACGTTCACAGCGTGGCATCTGTTAGGGCGCAGGCAAACACCGGGGGCGGCCAACTGCTGTTCGGGCGACAGGGACGTTTCGACGATGGCCAGCGGCGCCTGTCGGTAGGCCCGCCTTGACCCGTTCGACGATGCGCGCTCGATCGTCACACCGCTGGTGGCATTGGAGCGCCAGCTGTCGCTTGGCGCCCAGCCCTGAAGCAACCCGAGGCGAACCCTATGGCTGCTTCGATCCGGCCGCCACAGGCGTCGGGAGGTGCTCGCTGTGAGACGCGGTGCTCGAAGGGCTGACTTCGGACGAGAAGAACAGGAAGAAGTTCGAACCCACTTCGACCGCGCGTCCCGCCGCCTCCACGTCATGCCATCGCGCGCGAAGACGTGATCCCGCTGCTCCCGTCCGCCGAAGGCCAATCGCCCTGGTCCATGGCCAAGACAGGCCTGACCTCCCCACCTTGCGTCGACATGTTCAGGCGTCTCCGACTCGGCGGTACTCACCTGTTCTGCCCCGCGGCGGCTGGGAAGAAACCGATCGAGCTGCGATGACGGCATGTCTCTCACGGCGTGGCTCAAGAACGGGATCGACGACGTCACGGCCGCCCGAACAGCCGATGCAGCGGGCGTCATGGTCGTGCCACTCTCCCAACTTTACGTCGGACTTGCACGGCGCGAAGCCCTCGTGCTTGGCTTTGGCGCGTTCGACGTCGAGCAGATTCGTGGTGGAATCAAGACACTGTCGCGCACCCTGCGAGGACTCACGCCGGCTGGCCAGCTCAACGGCCGCCAGCGTCGATCCGCACGGTCCTAGAATCCTCCACTCAAAAAAGCCGGAGTCCTTCTCGCGAAGCCCTCGCGCCAGAGTGGCCCGTTATTCAGGTGATTTCAAAATGGCCTCCTTGCGACGCGACAAATGGCCGTTGTCGTTCGACTGCGCCGGGCGTGTACTGAGATGGCGGGACGGTCGGCATTGTCGTGTGAGGTACGCCGAACATGTTTATCGCGTTGCTATATGGAGGGGAGACCGCCGGCCTGGTCGCAGCGCTGGCACTCATGTGGCCACATTGAGCCGATATCTGTTTCTGCTCGGCGCACTGCCTTACGTGGTCCTTGGCCTCCTGCACGCTCTTCTCACACCGCTCACCGTGGACCAGGCGAAGGCATTGTCACCTCGCGACCCTGCGTTCCGGCTTGCCATGGCGCAGCAGACAGTCTTTCTCACGCGTCGGACGAACATATGGCTCGGGTGGGTCGCGTTCAACCTGAGCCACAGTCTTGGCGTGTTTCTGTTCGGCATGGTCGTACTCCTCATCGGGCGGAGCCAGGCATCCTTCGCCGGCCAAGCGGCAGTGTTCGTACCGGTGGCTGTTCTCGTGACGGCCGCGTATCTCGCACTCGGGGTGTCCTACTCGTTCCCTCGCGGCGCGATCCTCGGGATCAGCTTCGCGATCGTGTGCTTCGTGGCCGCGTGGGTCTTCATGATCCGATCAGCCTGAAAGGGAACCCGACGGCTGGAGGCGCCGATGGTCAATGCAACGAGGGCTCTTGCCTTGAAGTCCACTTCAGGTTCGATACCCGGCTGGACTGCGAGGCACGCATTAATGCGAGGCGACCGAATGGAAAGGGTGGCGTTCAGAGCATTGCCGCTGGCCGTCAAGATTGCGGTGGGGTCGTCTTCTACAACGCCTGGTGGTCGATTGAGCAGTTTGTCATCGACCGCCGCGGGCTCTGGAGTTACTTACCGTACTACAAAGTAGGGGACCCGTGCGTTTGGGACCTTGCGGTCGCGGCAGTCATCTCCTTCGTCGTCTGGCGGGCGTCAGCGCGTGCAGACACCTGAGACAGATTGTGCCGCGCTTCTGCTATGCCACAGATCCTTACGCAAGAATTCGAACGGCTCCCGCTCCGGGTTCATGATTTTCTGGCCGGCGTGCCGCTCCATGACGTGTGGGCTGTCGACTTGCCGCGGACGCGCCCCGGCATCACGCTGGTCGAGTTCCTGCGGGTCACAGGTGCGCGTCCGTTCAGATGTTCCGCTGGCGTACGCGCCCTCTTGAACGTCCGTTTCTTCGTGGGCCTGCTCCTCGGCTGGGATCGCGATTCGGGCGAGACTGTACGGGAAACGTTCGCGAGCCGTCTCACTCCCGCCGATCGCGCGAAGTCTCTTGTGCCTGCAGGGGTGCGCGAAGGACCCTTCCGAATCGTCTACCGATTCGAAAACGAGCAGCTTCTCGAAGTCGTCAACCGAACTGCTCACGCGGGTGCGCTGACCGCCCTCATCGAAACGTCCGGTGCCTACCGCTTCTACCTCGGCGTGTACGTCCGGAAGGTCGGCCGCTTGACACCCGTGTACATGACGCTCATCGACCCATTCCGCAAATTAATCGTCTATCCGTCGCTCTTGCGCAGCATTCGCAAAACGTGGAGCCGCGCGTTTGGCACGTGAGCAACATTGGAATCGGAAGCAATGTCTGACACGATGATCAGGAAGATGTCAGGTGAGCTGTCGGTGCCAGCCGCTACGATTCGAGTAAATGGAGGAACAGTTGATGCGACATCGAGTAATTGCGATCGGAACGGCGGCGCTGAGCATCGTGTTCTCCCGTGGGGTGGTCGAGCGAGCACAGCAAGCGTCGGCTTCACGCCAGCAGAAGACGACGGTGATCTTCGTTTGCGAGCACGGGGCGGCGCAAAGCGTAATCGCTGCCGCTTATTTCAACCGTTACGCCGCCGAGCGTCATTTGCCCTATCAGGCGATCGCGCGAGGCTTTTCGCCGCAGGAGTCGCCAAGCATGGCGACTGTCGCAGGACTCACAGCCGACGGCATGCCGGTCGCTGGCGAGAAGCCGAAGGGCCTCACCGACGCGGAAGTCTCCGGCGCCGTCCGAGTCGTGGCGTTCTGCCCAATCCCGGACAGGTTCGCTCAGCTCGCTCCGATCGAGAAACACGAGGACGTTCCCTTAGTCGGCGACGGGTACGGATCAGCTCGGGACAAGATTGTCGGCTACGTGAAACAGGTGCTGGACGAGCTCGAACGGACGGCGAAATGAGCTGGTCAACTCCACAGGGGGTCTGCGTTGACCCGGTCACGGTTTTGGCCGGTTGCCTGCGAGCGGTCGCCCCTTCGGCCCGTGTGTCGAGCGCGAGGCGTTGATCCGACGCCCTCATTCTTCGAGAGTCACACACTTACACCTGAGGACCAAACGCAGCAGGCTCTTCATTCGCTGTGCGTTCGCCATGACAGCGTCGAGCTCCTGTCGCTTGCGCTCCGCCGTCGATCGCCATCGCGCTGGCACGGTGACGTCCCACCCGAACCCGCTGAGCAGGAGTTTCGTTTCGGCGATGCTGAACGCGCTGCTTCGCGAACGCGATGACCGCGAGCACGTTGAACACGGTCGTGTCGTACCGTCGCTGGCCGCCGGTGCGCGGTTGTGGCGTCAGGAGACCGATGCGCTTATAGTAGCGAGGGCCGAGGGCCGCAAGCCCGCCTGATGCGCAACCTCGCCGATCAAGTAGCCGTGAGTCCCTCTTGTCTTCAATTGCACGTGAAGTTCTAGCATCGTTTGTCGCGCGCGGACAAGTCGAGCGGATAAGCGCATGAGCGAGTCGCGCCCCAGACCGCCATTTACGATTCGACACGCCAACAGCACCGATGGCGATGGCATCCTCGTATGCCTCGCCGCTGCTTTCGCCCCCTATCGTGCCAGCTACACCCCAGGAGCGTTCGCAGATGCTGTGCTCGATTCCGAATCGGTCCAGCAACGCCTGCGCGACTTGCACGTACTTGTCGCGGTGTCGGAACGAATCGTCGTCGGCACGCTCGCGTGGGCCGCCAGCAGCGGCGAGGGGCATCTCCGAGGAATGGCGGTTCTTCAGGACTGGCAGGGCGAAGGCGTCGCGGCGGCTCTGCTCCTCGCGGCGGAAGCCGAAGCGCGCGGTGAGCACCGCACGCGCCTGACGCTTGCTACGACCGAGCCTCTCGATCGAGCCAAGCGCTTTGACGCACGGCATGGCTTCACGCGTTCCGGGCGAGTGGTTGATTTTTTCGGCATGCCCCTTCAGGAATGGATCAAGTCGCTGTCCGTAAGCGCTGAAAGATGAGACGTTGATGTGCTTGTGGCGAATCTGTCATGGCCCATCGAGTTCCCTCTCCGGCGAGACGCTCGAAGTCATCGACGCCAATCCAGGCGTACTCGTCGTGCTCCAGTGGTTCCAGCCGGGGCGACGCTAGGTCGCCTTCCACCTCGACGAGGTAGTCGAATTCCTGTCGAGCCTCGCCGCCGTGTTCCCACTCCCACTCGGCAATCAGGGCAACGATGCGATGTAGCCGCCAGCCCGTTTCTTCGTGAATCTCTCTTTCAAGGGCGGCGTCGATGGACTCGTTCGGTTCAACGTGACCCCCGACGATATCCCAGACCCCCGGGAAGACGCGCCGCGTCGCGGATCGACGTTGAACGAACACACGCCCTTGTTCGTCGCGGATAATCGCTCCCACGCAGACGCGCTTCGATTCGGTCACGGGCGAGGCGCTGCCGTCGCCTGATCTATGCGGAGGACTGCGTCGAGCCCAGCAAGGTCGCCGAGCACCCACAAATCCGCGATGAGACCGTCCTGGAATCGAAAGAACGCGGCGCCAAGCCAACGAACGTCTTTATGAGTCGGCTCGAATCCTCGGAACGGTCCGACATGCTGACCAGCAAACTCCATCTTGGCAAACGCCATGCCCCCTTCGGCAACGCATTCGAGGATGCGGCAACGGTACTCGGCGAGCGCGCTTCGGACACTGGTGACGTACTCAGCGAACGGCTCGCGCCCGCTCGTGGCGGACCCAAGCGATCCCCGGAAGGTAAACGTCGGGCTGAGCAGTTCCTGACTGGCTCCCAGGTCGCCGTCGTTCCAGATGCGCCCGTAGAACTGGTCAACGAGAGGCGGGATGCTCATGGGCCTCCGACAGCAGCGCGTTGTAGTCAACCGGGAGCCCGCTTGCACCTGCCAGCAGATCGGAATCACCCGTGGCCAGGAATGTCGCCGCGGTCTCTCGGAGCGCGCGAAGCGCAGCGCGCGCCAGCCATGCCGCGGCGCTCAGGCGACGCGCCCCGAGTCGCAGGAGTTCGCGAGCAGGTGGCAACCCGGGTCGGGCCATCACGTTGAGTGGTCGTGGGACTTCCCTGGCAAGCGTCTCGATCGCGTCAGCGTTGGTGATGCCAGGCGCAAAGATGCCGTCGGCGCCGGCTTCAGCGTATCGACTGGCCCGCGCGATCGCCTCTGCGAGGGTGTCAGAACCGCAAATATTCTTCTTCAGGAACACGTCCGTCCGCGCATTCACAAACAGGCGCACGGCGGCTCTGGCGGCCGATTCACGCACAGCGTGGATCTTGGCGCACAGAAGATCGGGTGGGCCCGTGCCGTCCTCGAGATTGATCCCGACGACGCCGACATCTATAAGAGACGCGACTGTTTCACCCACGGTGTCCGGATCGTCGCTGTAGCCGCCCTCGATGTCAGCCGTCATTGGAACCTTGACGATACGCGCGATGTCGCGCAAGGACCCGAGCAGGAGCGGTATGGGTAAGGCATTGCCATCGGGATACCCGTGCGACCACGCCACCGCGGCGCTGCTCGTGGCGACGGCTTTCGCGCCCAGGCTCACCAGCACTCGGGCACTCGCAGCGTCCCACATGTTCGCGAGAATCAGCAGCTCCGGTCCCGAATGCATCTCATGGAACTGCTCGGCACGCGCGGGTTGCCTGTCGATCTCAGTCATCGCACCCCCTCAGTACACTGTGCAGAACAGGGGAACAGGACAAGGACCATTTTCGGCCGCTCGATACGACCACTTAGCAGGCCGACCTCAGTGGTCCTCCGGCTGGCGGCGAAATGGACCTTCCGCGTTTCGAGCGCAAAGACTTAAGTTTGTGGGAGATTGGACGAACGAACACATCGCCGTGTCTCGCTCCCGTGCTCACCTGAGTTCGTCAGATGTCGCTACGACCGCCTGGCTCGCTGGTATCGACTGTTCGAGTGGATGCTCTGGTTGCCGCGGGGGATTCGTGCTCGTGCTGTCGAGAAGCTGGAGTTGCACCGCGGACAGACCGTTCTTGAGGTCGGCTGCGGCACGGGGCGCAATTTTCAGTACCTTCACGCCGCCACCGGACCAACGGGCCAGATCTTTGGTGTCGATCTCTCGGAGCAGATGCTGCACCGCGCCCGAATGCTCTGCGAACGACACAAATGGGCCAATGTGAGCCTGACACGCGGCGACGTGCTCGACTATCGAGTGCCGGCTGCCGTCGACGCGGTGCTCTTCAGTCTTTCCTATTCTGTCATGCGCGATCGCGAGCCAATTCTACGGCACGCGTGGTCGCAGCTGCGCCCTGGAGGACGCCTTGTGATCGCCGACGGCAAGAAACTGCCGGGTCTCCTGGGACGCTGGCTCCATCCGTTGACCATGCTGGAGATGAAAGCCACCGTCCTGGGGGATCCCGACCATCACGCTCTGGCGGATCTGCGTGCCCTGACCGACGACGTGCAGCTCGAAGAGGAGTTGTTCGGCGCCTATTTCATTTGCCGAGGTCGAAAGCCGCCTGCAGGCGTGACCGCCTGACTGGCTGCGCGCTCCAAGAACCGCACGCATGCCGCTTCATCGAAATGAAACATCTGCGCGCGGGCCAGCTTGAAATCGCGCAGTGCGTAGAGCCCGATCACTTCACCATCGAACCGTTCGCCAGTAGGACTGATGCCTCGCTGGTGGTAAAGGATCACCACCCGATGATCATCCGCGCCGATCACCTGTGGATCCATCCGGCGCTCGGCGGGCGTCGGCTGCAACGGCGTCCACGTCGTGCTCCAATCTGCGCCGTTCCGTCGACTGAGGCCGCGAAACGCTCCGCCGTAGGGCAACGCCGCGGGCCAGTGGAACTCGACATCGGGTTGGTAGAACGAC
>JBPYEE010000469.1:0-3158 GCA_051985095.1 Vicinamibacterales bacterium
GAACCAGCACGACTTTTCTCGTGAGCACAACTGTCGCCGTTATCGTTGCCGATTGTCGGAAGGGCACGCAGGAGGAGCAGGCATGAATACGTACTTCCCCAGTAGTGTCACGCAGGCGCTCGCTGAGCGCGTACGTCGCAACAAGCTGGCCATAGGGCTCTGCGCAATCTTTCTGGCATCGGCGACGGTCGAACTTCTCACTCAAGATCGTGGTAGGCAAGACGCTTGGGCGTTCTATCAGGGCGATGCGGGATCGACGAAGTACTCGCCCCTGGCGCAAATCAATCGCGACAACGTGAAGAATCTTCAGGTTGTCTGGCGGCGACCGTCGGCCGACTCGTCGTTCACGAGCGCATATCCAGGTCTCAACCCGTCCCACAACCTCAGGTCAACGCCGATCCTCATCAACGGCGTGCTGTACGCCCCGAACGCCCTTGGGCTCGTTGAAGCCTTCAATCCGGGGACCGGCAAGACGGTCTGGCTCCAGGAACCGTTCGAACGAGGGATGAAGGGCTCAGCGGGACAGAGTACCCGCGGTGTCGCCTATTGGCACAGCGGCTCGGAGGAGCGACTCGTGTTCAGCCGTAACGATTATCTCGAGGCGCTGGATCCGAAGACGGGCAAGTACGTTTCCAACTTCGGCGTCAAAGGCCGGGTGGACCTGAACCTCGAACCTTACAACGGCATAGCCCCCGGCCGGTACCGTTGGACCGCCGCTCCCGTGATCGTCGGCGACGTCATCGTCGTCGGCGGCAATGGCGGCGGCGGCGGAGATTCCGGCCCCGAGGCGGAATCCGTTCCGGAAGATGTCAGGGGATACGACGTCCGGACGGGCGCGCTCCGGTGGACGTTTCACGTCCTGCCGCGTCAGGGTGAATTCGGCAACGACACGTGGGGCGACGACTCGTGGAAAGTCGCCGGAACGATGGGCAACTGGGGACCGATGGCCGTCGATGAATCACTCGGTTACGTCTACTTCGCAACGAGCGCTCCGAACAACTCCATGTACGGCGGACAGCGGCCCGGCAACAATCTGTTTTCAGACAGCATCGTCTGCGTCGATGCCAAGACCGGCAAGCGCGTGTGGCACTTCCAGTTGACTCACCACGATCTGTGGGACATGGATGTGTTGAGCACGACGCTGGCGGATCTCACGGTCAACGGAAGGCGAATCAAAGCCGTCATTCAGACCGGCAAAGTGCCCTGGGTGTTCGTGTTTGATCGCGTGACGGGCCAGCCCGTGTGGCCCATCGTCGAGCGGCCGGTTCCGCAGTCGACGGTGCCCGGCGAGCACTCGTCGCCGACGCAGCCCATTCCGACCAAGCCGCCGCCGTTCGACCTCGTCGAGTTCAGCGAAAAGGACGTAGTCGACTTCACACCGGAGATCAAGGCTGAGGCCCTCGAACTGCTCAAGCCGTACGTTCTCGGGCCGGTCTATACGCCGCCATCCGTCGCCAGCAACGAACCCGGTGGCAAGAAGGGCACGTTTTCACTCACCGGCCCTGGCGCGACGAGTTGGAACGGCGGCGCCTTCGATCCCGAGACCGGCATGTTCTATGTGGTCTCGCATTCGATCCCGTTCATCCGTGGCGTGATCCACCCGAAGCCTCTACCGCCGAACTCGAAGAACACCGCTTTACCGTGGGCCGAGCAGAGATCGGTGGTGGGCTTGAACTCGTTGATGCCGGGACTGGCAGGACTGCCCGGTCCTCATGGATTGCCGTTCACGAAACCGCCGTATGGTCGCATCACGGCGTTCAATCTGAATACTGGCGAGAAGGTGTGGCAGGTCGCGAACGGAGATGGGCCGCGTGACAACCCAGCATTGAAAGGCTTGAACCTTCCGCCGCTCGGCATACGCAGCCGTCCTGCGCCGCTGCTTACGAAGACCCTCCTGTTCCTCGGAGAGGGCAGCGACACGATGTTTGCGTCACCTGAAACAGGAAAAAAATTCCGCGCCTACGACAAGGCAACCGGAAGAGTGTTGTGGGAAACCGAGTTACCGGCGGGGACGACTGCGGGCCCCATGACGTACATGCTGAACGGGAAACAGTACATCGTCGTGTCGGTCGGAGACAGGAAAACACCGGCCGAATGGGTCGCGCTCGCGCTTCCATGAACTTTCTTACAGGGGTCGTTGATTATCGGATCGGTGTGCGTCTCCAGAACTACTGACAGCGTTGAGAGGAGCGTGCTATGCCCCACGTGACTCGCGTCGTAACCCTCGCGTTATCGCTCGCACTGTTTGCGAGTGCGCTCGGCGCTCAAACGGTGACGTCGACGACCGGCGCCATCAACGGTACCGTCACCGACAGCACGAAATCGGTACTGCCCGGTGTGGCGGTGACGCTCGCAGGTCCGGCACTTATGGGCGTCGCCACGGCCGTTACCGACCAGAACGGCTTGTTCCGCCTGTCCACCGTGCCGCTGGGCGATTACAAGCTGACGTTCGAGCTGCAGGGGTTCGCGACAGTCGTGCGGGAAGGGATACATATAGACGTTGGCTTCACGGCGACGGTGAACGTCGAGATGAATCCGGCCTCAGTGGCCGAGACGATTACCGTAAGCGGCGCATCACCGGTCGTCGATGCGCGCGCGACAACGCTCGCCAACCACTTCGACAGCCAGCAACTGAACGAGCTGACGGGGGCGCGAGACGCGTGGACGGTGATCTCGATGGCGCCGGCGGTAGCGATGTCACGACTCGACGTCGGTGGAAGCGATGCCTGGACCCAGCAGTCGTATAAGGCGTACGGCCTTGGCGGTGGAGAGCGCAACGAAGTGGAAGGGATGCTCGTGAACGAGGGTGCCGGGCAGATGTATTACACCGACTTCGGATCCTTCCAGGAGATCTCGGTGACGCCGGTCGGGAACACGGCGGAGGTCGGGACGCCCGGCGTGTACAGCAATTTCGTGAGCAAGTCCGGCAGCAATCAATACCACGGCAATGTGTACGTCGATTACGAAAACGACTCGATGGAAGCGCACAACATCGACGCTGCGCAGATCGCCCTGGGGATCACGGGTAGTCAGTACCTCGATGTGCATGACCTGAACCGCCTCACGCTCTACCGCGACTTCACGGCAGATGTTGGCGGATACGCGAAGAAGGACAAACTGTGGTGGTATTTCTCTTATCGGAACAACGTCACGAACCT
>JBPYEE010000470.1:0-8676 GCA_051985095.1 Vicinamibacterales bacterium
TCGTGCGGTGCTCCACCGCGCCGCCGAGAAAAAATCCGTGGACCGCAATGTCCAGTGCCGGAGAGGGCGCTTGCCCGACCTGCCACAAGGTGTTCAGACGCGCGTGACGGCGCTGGCGCCGGAAGTCCCCGAGCAGCAGGAACTTCGCGACGACGTCGCAGGAACGTGCCGGCGGCGTCGTATCGATATGGCCGTCCTGCACGAGCAGTCGGCGGATGCGATTCAATGTCGCGTCCGCCAGCTCGTCCGCGTCCGGACGATCGCGGCGAACGAAGTACGCCACCAGCCGGCGACGCATCCCGCGATACTGCTCCCCGCGCGATTCGAGGCGATCGTCGAGCCACGCCGGCAGGCGCGTAAAAGCGATTTGCGCAAGTTCTGGTTCTTCTCGTAAGGCTGGTTGGGTCAGCACAAGCACGCCGCTTTCCGTTCGTCGGCCGACTTGCGTGAGGCAAACCGCTTCAGCGCCGGTTCCCCCCTCGGGCTCCAACATTCGTTAAGACACATTTCCGCTGGGTAGGATCCCGCCTCGGAAAACCGTTCGGGCCGACGGCACTATGTGAGTGACCGTACTGAATGGAGACGCGATGAACACC
Organism: Vicinamibacterales bacterium; assembly: GCA_051985095.1. Taxonomy (GTDB): domain Bacteria; phylum Acidobacteriota; class Vicinamibacteria; order Vicinamibacterales; family CAVVIG01; genus Gp6-AA45. The sequence goes on from JBPYEE010000470.1 coordinate 597, forward strand.
AGCGCTTCAGTGGCGCCGCTCGACAGCACCTCCGGATCGCGTCGAACACGGGCGGGCCTCGCGGAGCTCGCGAGCCGTCTCCGGACGCGCAGTGCACAACCGGCGGCCTGGAGACAGTCGGCAACTCGGATTGTCGTTCACCACGTGGCAAGCATCGGTCGATTGAGCTGTGCTTCGCGCAGCCGCCCGCGTCGGGAGCGCCGGTTGACGGCGTGACCCGGGACGATGTACGCGACAAAACGCCAGGCAGACGCGCGAACACCGAACCTGACTGATCTGTGCCAGCCGTGAACCTCGCGAGACCGCCGCGAGGATCCCAACACCCTAGAAAGCGAGTCTGTACACCAACGTGCCATTCATTGGCGTGACCACGACGTGGCGCGTGAGGCGTTTGAGAACAGCCAACGCCTCGCCCTGATACTGAATGTGATGACCAGCAAGAATATAGACCGTGGTTCCCGTGCTGCGAAACCTTGCGCCGAGCTTCCTGACAGATTCCACGGTGGGCGTGATTGATTCAAGGTTAGCCGCGACCAGCGGCGCGCCACGGCGCCTGAAGTAGTACTTGTAAAACTTCAGGTTTCTTACGTAAAAGACGCCGTCTACGTCGCCCGCCTTCAAATAGTCGAATCGATACGAATCACCCACGATCAGGGCCGACTTCGGCCGAGGAGGTCTCCGGGCTGCGTGGCGGGCTCTTCAGGCCGCTGCAGATCCGTAAGCGGCAGCTTGTTCACCTCGTCGATGATCTTCGCGTACGATCGTGTCGTCGCTTCGAGGCCCGTGTACGGCACGACGTCAGGCGTTTCCCCGTCCGAGTGAAAGTATTCGTAGAAGTCGCTTGTCGTCATGCCCGGGACAAAGCGGGCGTAGCTGCCCAAGTCACCAGGCGGCGGGTTTTTCTCCGGCTCGTTGTAGGTGGTCACACCGAACTCGCGGAATGCCCTGATCGCGATGTCCTGCAGCTTGGGTCTCGAGGCGCCGCCTGCGTACCAGAACTGCGGCGTGTACGCGTTGGACCACCGTATCGATTCCCAGGACAACTGGCTGAGCAGGGTGGCGGTGTGCTCGCAGTTGATGAAGAGCGCTGTCTTCGAAAACAGCTCGGCCCGACGCTTGACGAGATCCTGAGCGCTCATGTTCGGGCCATGGTGTCCGCTGACCCCGAGAAAAACCATCGTTCGTCTGCGCCGGGTGGGCGGAACCTTCGCGTAGTACTCGGCCAACTGAATGAGCGACGCGACGCCAGAAGCGTTATCGCCCGCCGCGTCGAACCATCCGTCGCGGTGCGCGATGAGATAAATCGTCTCGTCGGTCGCGCCCGGCAACGTGGCCCACACCGTCGCCGTGTGCCGGCCGGGCACCATTCGTGTCTGGAAGTTGATCCTGATGCGAACCGGCTGGCCGCTCGCGAACAACTCGTCGCGAAGCCGGTATCCTTCCTCCATTCCTAAGGAAAAGATCGGGATTCCACCCGGCACCGGGTATGCCTGTGTTCGGAAATTACCCGGCAGGCCGAAGATGGCGAGCATCGCCGCCGCGCCGTTGCCAACAGCGCGCTGGTAGACGCGCTCGGACTGGGCGGTCTGACGCGTCCCTCCCGGGAAGGGAATGCTGTAGATGACAACCGCCTTTCCCCTGACATTCTTGCCCGCGAATTCGGCTTCGCTGCCCATCCCGACGTAAACAGCCTCGAGGTCCATACCACCGGCTGGCGCGGCCACGGCTTGATAGGGAGGATGCGCGGTAGTCAGACGAAGGGTTTTGCCGCCGCTCGTTGCGGTCACCTCCCACGGTTGTACCGGTTCCCAGACGGGATCTGGAATCGGCAGGTCCTGGATGTGAACGTCCGCGAGGCCAGCGGCCTTGAACTTGTTTTCCAGCCACTGCGCTGACTCGGCATCGGCGGTCGATCCGATCGGACGGCCCCAATAAAGTGGATGTCCCTGGTCCCGGTAACGACGCGAGATCATCGCCTGCTCGACGACGTACTCGTGCATGTGCTTGCCGTCGATCGCGGCATACCGCTCGTCGCTGGGCGCGAGCGGCCAGCGAAGGAGTCCGTCCGCCGGCTTGAACAGAGCCTGCCCAGGAGGAATGATGTTGAACAACGCGCTCTCGGGCACCAGGGGGCTCGGCGGCTGCAGGACCCTCCCCGTTTGCCCTGGTTGTGCGCGCTGGGCGGCGTGACCCGTGAGGCCGACGACAATAATCACGCCCGATGCGGCCGGCATCAGGAAGGCGAGCATCATCTTGCGCATGTGGCCGCTCCTTGAATGCGTGACGCGGTGCCAAACCGCTCGGAGACACGCGTGTGATCATGAATCACCGTGCCGATGGTGAGACGTCAGCCGTTGGCGCGAAGGTCGGCGGATGCCGATGCCTGGTCGCCTGTTCGTAGGCGTACGCGAGGCTTATCAACTTCGGCTCACTCCACGCGCCTCCAAAAAACGAAATGCCTACAGGGAGCCCGCGGAAGCTGCCGGCGGGCACTGTGATGTGCGGATAACCGGCAACCGCCGCGACCGTCGTCGGGCTCTCCGAGGCGAGGGCGGTCACGGGAACGCCATCGCCGTTGACAAGATCGATCACCGTGGCAGGCATGAAGGATGGTGAAACCAACGCGTCGAGGTTGTATTTCCTCATCACCGCATCAATTCCCATCGTTCGGGCCTGGCGACGATCGTTCGTCAGCGCCGCCCGGTACTCAAGGCTCGTCAGCGGCCCCTTCTTCTCGGATTCGATCATCAGCTCCTGACCGAAGTACGGCATCTCGACATCCTGATGGGCTTCATTGAAGGCAATGACATCCGCCAGCGAATGGACTGGAGCTGTGGGCCCGAGCCACGCCAAATACTTCTCCAAGTCCGCTTTGAACTCATACAGCATGACTTGGTGTTCGCTCTCATCGAACGTCCCGATCGTGGGGATATTGGCCGGATCGACGATGATGGCGCCCTGACGGCGCATCTCCTCGATCGCCGCGTTCGCGATCCGGTCGGCCGCGGCACTCATGCCGAACATCTTGTCGCGCACAACGCCGAGGCGCGCGCCGCGCAGCGCGTCGGCAGTCAAAAACGCGGTGTAGTCGCGACGTCCCCGCGTCACGCTGTTCTTGGTCACCTTGTCATCGGGGTCGATTCCGACCATTGCGCCGAGAAGGACGGCTGCGTCGGCGACCGTTCGGGCCATCGGTCCGGCCGAATCCTGGCTGTGTGCGATGGGCACGATCCCCGTTCGACTCACCAACCCGAGCGTCGGTTTGATGCCGACCAGCGCCTGCGCGCTCGATGGCGCAATGATGGATCCATCGGTTTCGGTTCCAACGGCCACAGGTGCGAGATTCGCCGCCACGGCCGCCGCTGATCCCGAGCTCGACCCGATCGGACTCCGATCGAGAGCGTACGGATTCTTTGTTTGCCCCCCACGGCCACTCCAGCCGTTCGAGGATTGATTGGACCGGAAATTCGCCCACTCAGCCAGGTTCGTCTTTCCCAGCAGGACGACGCCTGCCTCGCGCAGCCGCTGTACGACGAACGCGTCTTTGGGTGGCTGTGCGCCGACCAGCGCCAGTGAGCCCGCTGTCGTCATCATCCGATCCGCGGTTGCGATGTTGTCCTTGATGAGAACGGGGATGCCATGTAAGGGTCCGCGGACATGGCCAGCCCGCCGTTCGGCATCCATCCGATCGGCAATCGCGAGTGCGTCGGGATTTACCTCGAGCACGCTTCGGAGCATCGGCCCATGGCGATCGATCGCATCGATGCGGGCGAGATACTTCTCCGTCAAGGAGCGCGACGTATCGATTCCCGCCTCCATGCGGTGCTGAAGCTCCGCGATGGACAACTCGTCGAGATCGAACGTGCGCTGCTGGATGGATTGCGCGCCTAACAGCGTCAACGGTATGGCGAGCACGGTAGCGGGCCACACCGATTGCGCCAGGTTGCGCTTTGAGCTCATACAAGACCGCCCATCTTTTACGTCGTGCATCCAACGCTTCGCCACCGCGACGTCAGTTCCTCGTCCGATTTAAGACCTGACGGCGTGCCGCTCGCCATCACTCCGGGCAGGATGGAACCTTAGCGAGGACGATCGCGAATGTTAGAAATCCACCGCCGTGACTGCCATTTTCGCCTCGGTCTCCACGCGCACCTCGTACGTCCGGGAGCCGCCGCTCTTCGACAACATCGGTGACGTCCTGGTGTGCGCGGAGAGCGACACGATTGGCGCGACGGCCATCACGAGCGTTAGAGTCGAGTTTGGAGTCTATATCAAAGAGACGAGCCCCGGGCACTCCTGTGGAGTGCCGATTGCAGTGCAGGACCGTGTGGATGCACCGCGATCTCGGTCATCTCCTGGTAGCCCTTCAGAGCATTGGCGCCCGCCAATCGTATTCTCCTGACGCATGATGAGGCTTCGTACGGGTCCGCCCCCGACGACGCGGCTTTGCTCATGTGCATCGGTTCTTTCAGAGCCGCCGCCGGAGCAAAACGCGAACTCGGGGTCGTCTTGTAACGTTTCGGCGCGATTCGTTGCCGATTCTGGCCAAGTCGCGCGCTCGCACCGCGCTGGTAGCCTCGTGCTATGCTCACGGCATCTGCGCGTACCAGACGCCCTGGGTCGGACGAGTTCGCCAATCGATCGTCACTGTACCGTCACACGACACGGCCCGCGCGACAATCTCCGGATGATGCTCAATGGACGGTCAGCAGATGTATGTGGCCTAGGCGGGCCTAGGCGGCTACGGTTGTCGATGGTGATTCCTGTCGCGACCGAGCGACAGGGATCGGCGCGATGTTGAGGGAGGTACGCCGCTGTCCATCTCGTTGGAGTCTGTAGGCGGCGGCTCGTCGTTCGAGCTCGTCGCCGCCTTTCGCGCTCGGATTTTCATGGTCGCTTCGATGGCGGCCTCGTCCACTCCTGACACCGAACTCGCGTCGGAGTGCGATGTCACTGTCGTACCATCCGCGCGTGGCTGCGAATTCAACCCGCGCTCGCATCCGGAGCACATCGCCACGTGTTCGGCCTGACACGGACGAAGCCGCGGCACTACCGCGAAATGCTGCGCGTCGCGTGGGAGAACCGCGACGAGCTCCCGTTTGCATGGCGCATCCTGCGCGACGGCGCCTGCGATGGATGCGCGCTCGGCACGTCCGGCCTGTCGGACTGGACGCTCGACGGCACTCACCTGTGCATGGTCCGGCTCGAGCTGATGCGCCTGAACACCGCTGGACCACTCGATCCGGAAATCCTCGGCGATCCAAGGCGCCTCCAAGGTTTGACGTCGAGCGAACTCCGGCAGCTCGGACGGCTGCCGGAACCGATGATTCGGGAGCGCGACGCGCGAGGGTTCCAGGCGATCTCGTGGGACGAGGTGCTCGATCGAATCGCACGCGAGCTTCGGGCGATCGACCCGCGCCGAGCGGCCTTCTATCTCACCTCACGCGGTATCACCAACGAGGTGTATTACGCGGCGCAGAAGGCGGCCCGTTTCTTGGGTACGAATCACGTCGACAATTCGGCGCGCTTGTGCCATGCCGCCTCCACGACCGCGATGAAGACCACCCTCGGGTACGGCGCGTCGACGTGCAGCTACACCGACTGGCTGCGCGCGGACCTCATCGTGCTGTTCGGATCGAATGCCGCCAACAATCAGCCGGTCGCGATCAAGTACCTGCGCGAGGCGAAAAGGCACGGCGCACGGATCGCGGTCGTGAACACCGTTCGCGAGCCCGGTCTCGAGCGGTACTGGATTCCGTCGATCGCATCGAGCGCGCTGTTCGGCACGGCGCTGGCCGACGCGTGGTACCAAGTCCACACCGGCGGCGACCTGGCCTTCCTGATCGGCGTCTTTCGAGCGTTAATCGAATCGAACCAGACAGACGAGGAATTCGTCAGGAACTCGACAGCAGGGTTTGCCGAAGCACGTCAGGCGGCGCTCGAGACCGCGTGGGAGCTGCTCGAACGCGACAGCGGGATGCGCCGCGACGAGATGCGCGCGTTCGCTCAGATGCTCGCGGAACGTCCGAACGCCGTGTTCATCTGGTCGATGGGCCTGACGCAGCACGCACACGGCGTCAACACCATCAAGGCGCTCGTGAATGTCGGGCTCGCGCGGGGTCTCCTGGGCCGTCCGAAACGGGGGCTCGTACCGATTCGCGGCCACTCAGGCGTGCAGGGGGGCGCGGAGGTCGGATGCACGCCCGCCGTCGACAGCGTTGTGGCCGCGCGGTGGGAGCGCGTCTGGGGATTCAGTATCCCGACGACCCGCGGCTGGACAGCGACGGAAATGGTCGAGCATGCAGCCGCCGGTGACGTCGATGCATTCTGGATCGTCGGGGGGAACTTCCTCGAAACGCTCGCTGACGTCGACCGATCGCGCCGAGCGCTGGCGCAGCCCAGGCTGCGCGTGCATCAGGACATCGTGCTCTCGTCCTCGATGTTCGTCGAAAGCGAAGGAACAGTCGTCCTCCTGCCCGCGGCTACCCGGTACGAGTCGCCGGGCGGCGGCACCGAAACGTCGACGGAGCGGCGCATTATCTTTTCTCCAGAAATTCCCGGCCGCCGCATCGGATTGGCACGTCCGGAATGGCAGGTGTTCGGCGACGTGATGGCGCGCCTGCGCCCGGAGCGCGCCGACGCGATCCGCTTTGCCAGCGCAAAGGCCATCCGACAGGAAATCTCGGAGGCGATTCCCCTCTACGCAGGAATCGAACGGCTCGCCGCGAAAGGCGACTACGTCCAGTGGGGTGGCCCGAGGCTCTTCGCCGACGGGCGGTTTGCGACCGCTGATGGAAAGGCACACTTCTCGGTCGTGGCGGCCCGACACACTGACGCCCCTGCAGCACCGCCGCCGACCGCGAATCAGGCGGCGCCGGCGGACGCGGCGGAGCCTGGCCAGACGTGTTTCCGGGTATCGACACGCCGTGGAAAACAGTTCAATTCCATGGTCCAGCGCGAGGTCGATCCGCTGACCGGTGCGCCCCGCGACGCTATTTTGATCAACGCGGAGGACCTCGTGCGGATCGGCCTGCGCGAGGGTGCGGCCGTCACCTTGCGATCGGCGTGGGGATCGTTCAATGGCCGTTTGGTCGGCGCGCCCATCGCGCCGGGCAACGTCCAGGTGCACTGGCCCGAAGGCAGTGTGCTGTTGTGTGCGACCGTGATCGACCCCGAATCGCACGGACCCGACTACAATACCGTCGCGGTGATCGAAGGCCATCGGGTTGCGCGATCAGAGAAGGCTGACTGAGGACGGTTGCGCGAGACACAACACGCGACAGAAACCCGTAACGCTCGCGCCCGTTCGGCAAGAGGCGTTCGCGGTCGGCGACGGTGTAGATGTTGCCAGCGCCGTATTGCCGGTGAAGCACGATTTGACGTCACGTACCTTCGCAGACGCTGGGAAAGAGGGCTGTGCGACCATCCGCACGTGTTGACGTTGAATTCGCGGTAGTCATGCATTCAACGTTATTCCAAACATCCCTGTTACGCCCGCACGCGGCCTGCGACCATCGGTTCCGAAGTGCTCCGAAGACGGTTCCACGTACGGAAGTTACGCTGAGCGCAGCTACATAAGTGCAAGAGTTGGAGCTGTCCATGAAAAGGCCCGTCCCCGCAGAATCTGCCTCTGCATTAATCGACGAGAAGATCAAGACACTTGGAGACTGGCGCGGGAAGACGCTCGCGAAAGTGCGCGAAATCATCCGCGAGGCAGACCCTGATATCGTCGAAGAGTGGAAGTGGGTAAAACCCGGGAATCCGGGAACGCCAGTGTGGTCCCACGGCGGCATCGTCTGCACGGGAGAGACGTACAAAAACGTCGTCAAGATGACGTTTGCCAAAGGAGCTGCGTTGAAGGACCCTTCGGGTCTATTCAACTCCAGCCTCGAAGGGAATGTCAGGCGCGCCATCGACATCCACGACGGCGACAAGGTCGATGAAGCGGCCTTGAAGGCGCTCATCCGCACTGCAGTGGCGCTCAATCTCACGGGCAAGAGCAAGCCGAAGTCCCGGAGAGCGAGAAGCAAGCGAGCCGACTAACGGTATCGCAGGTCCCGGCTATATCTCCCCGCTGAGG
>JBPYEE010000471.1:0-8781 GCA_051985095.1 Vicinamibacterales bacterium
GGAGATCCTCGGCCGTGAGTTGATACGCGTACTCAGGCCGCACCGCCGGGCGACCGCCGCCGCCACGGCTCCCCCCACCGCGTCCGCCGCGCTCGCCACCCGCAACCGGCACCCGCGCATCGTCGGCAATGATCAGGGTGTCGACTTGGCCAGGCAGCGAGGTCTTGATTTCTTCGGGATGGATCGCAACGGGCGCAAAGCCGTACTGTTCGAAGACCCAGCGCGTCCATCCCGTGTCCATGCTGCCGGTCCACGGTTGGAACAATCCGACGCGTGGCCGACGCACCGTCCGGCTGATGCCGTCTCCGGCGGCACCGGCCGGCGGCACCGTGCTCGCCCGCTCGGCCCGGAGCGCGAGTGACTTGACCACGTCCTCCTGGACCTCGGGGGCGAGGCCGGTGATCGCGAAGCGATCGCCGGCGCGTTCGACGGTGGCGCCTCGTTTCCAGGCCACATGGAGCGCGCGGTAGGTGTTGTTCTGGGCCGCATCGACCAGGAGGACCGGTCCCGAGCCGGTGATCCGGCCCGGCGGTGGCACGATGGCCGCCGCCGCCGGATCGGCGTCAAATCCGGTCCCCGGCACGCTGTCAAACGGGGCCGCGTCACGGTTGAGCCCTTCATCGTAGCTCGTTGGCTTGACCCTGAAGGCGGGCATCGCTCCGAGCAGTCGCATCGCAGTGCGCTCGGCGTCCGCGATTGGATGGTCGATCGTTTCGACGGTGACGCCCATCTGCAACGGCAGGGTCCATCCCGCGGCATCGTACGGCCGCTCTGGCGGCCCGCCGGGATACTGACGCAGGTCGGGATACGTCTGGACCTCGAGCACCTCGCGAGCCAGCGCGGCGAATTCCTGATCGGTCGGAACAATCCACGCCTGATCGGTCTCATACACACGCACGCCGCCAAAGGCGAGCCGGCGCAGCAGTTCGACGGCGGCAACCGGATCACGCTGATCCTTGGGCACCCGGTAGCCGTAGGGCGGCTTGGCGCGCCCGCGCGCAATCTGATCGATGCCGGCCCGGTACCGGTCGACGAGCAGCGACTCCTTGTACTTGGCGGCGAACTCGAGGACCGAGAATGACGCCGTCTCCATGTAGTCGACCGCGTCGCGAAGCCGCCACAGGCCGGGCTGCCACGGGCTCGCGTACAGGCTCTGCTCGCGCAGATCGCGCATATTCTCGGGGAAGTCGTCGATCGTATAGGTGTGGGGCGTGGCGTACTGAAAGAGCGCCGTCTCGGTCCAGAACGCGGCGATGTTCTTGAACATCGGCGCGTAGTCGATGTAGCCGGGATACCAGGCGTCGAACGCCGTTCCCATGTGCGTCGCGCCGCTCTGGCCGTGCTCTTCGAGACCCTTGGCGATGGCCATGCCGATCATGTTGACTTCGCGCGCCATCAAATAGGGCGTGTCCGCGCCGATCGGTTCCGAAAACGGCGGCAGCCAGATGCGGGTCGGAAACGGACCGGACTGGTGGTGGACGTAGATGATTTGCGGTTCCCATTGCCGCCACGTGTACTCGATGGCGCGCGACTCGATCATGTTCAGCATGTACGCGTCGCGGTTGTTGTCGTGGCCCACATACGCCTGGTAGAGCTGCGGCAGCGGCGATAGCTCGTAGGGCGTGCGGACATTCTTCATGTACCACTCGGCGACCATCTGCTGGCCGTCGGGATTGATGGTCGGCCACAGGAACAACACCACGTTGCTCAGGATCGCTCTGACGTCGCGGTCGGTCGTCCGGCTGACGAGGTCGTAGAGGAGCTGGGGGGTGTGCGACCAGCCGGCCACTTCCGTCGCGTGCAACCCGCCGTCGATATGGACGAACGCCTTGCCCTCGCGGGCGAGCCGCCGCGCCTCGATCTCGCTGAGACCCTCAGGGTGCGCGAGTCGCCGCGCGATCTCGCGATAGCGATCAATCCTCGCCAGATTCTCGGGCGTCGAGACGAGCGCGTAGTACATCGTGCGCCCCCCGGTCGTCCGTCCAGCTTCGAACAGCTTCACGTATTTCGTCGACGCCGCGATTTTCTTGAAATACGCGACCGACTGATCGTAGGTCGCAAGTTTGTAATCGGCGCCGGGCCGGAATCCAAGCACGGAGTCTGGCGTCGGCACGGTGGCGGCCGTCAGCGGGGCGACGGCCAGCAGCAGAGCGAGAATGCGCACGCGAGTCCGCATGAAACGAATTCTACCCAAAACGCTTTTTCCTCCAGGGCCGGCCTTCCAGGGCGCCCCGCGCCGGCTCATGACGCCGTCGTGCGCCACGACAATATGAGTGGTCGGTGGTGCAACAGGCCTGCTCGCCTCGTCGCCTGCGGCCGCAGGACCCGCTCCGAGCAAACGTTCGCGGGGGGAGAGCCATCGGCTCGACGGGCCCGAGTCCACGGCCGGGGCCGTTCGTGGCATGACGGGCCTTCGGCCGGCGGCCACCACTATCGGGAAGGCGCGACGACGGGAGCGCCGCGGCCTTGCCGGCCGCAACAGGGTCGCATGAGCCGTGTCGACTTACTCACATCGGAGTGCGACGACGGGGTCGACGCGCGCGGCGCGGCGCGCGGGCAGATACGTCGCCGCAAGCGCGACGCCGATGAGCAGGATTGACACGGAGGCGAAGGCGACCGGATCGTTTGGCTGCACGCCGTTCACCAGGCTCACGAGCACGCGTGTGAGGGCGACTGCTCCCAGGATACCGATGGCGGTGCCGACGAGCGCGAGGCGCAGCCCCTGCGCCAGCAGAAGGCCCAGAATCTCGCGGCGGGCGGCGCCGAGGGCGACGCGAACGCCGATTTCGTGGGTGCGCTGCGAGACGGCGTAAGAGACCAGGCCATACAACCCGATCGCCGCCAGCAGCAGGGCGAGCGCCGCGAACCCGCCGAGCAGGATGGCGTAAATGCGCGGCTCAGCAACCGACTTCGACACCACGTCGTCCATGCTGGTGAATCGCAACAACGGCACGTTCGCGTCCGCAGATCGCACGCAGTCCCGGACCGTCCCCGCAAGCAGCTCCGGGTTGCCGACCGAGCGAACAGCGAGCACCGCCCAGGGCCAGGGCAGCTCGGCCTGGATCGAATCGAGATAGACCTCGGGCCGGGCCGGACTGGAGAGCCGTATGTCGCGAACATCGCCGACCACGCCGATTACCGTAAACGTCGTATCGTTCGGATTCGTGTTCCCGCTGCCGCGCTCGTGCGCTTCGGGCTGATCGCGGTCGAGCGGCAGGGCAATCTGGTGACCGATGGGCCAGTCGTTCGGCCAGAACTGGCGGGCGGCCGTTTCGTTGATGACAACAACGCCAGGCGACTCCGGTCGATCATCGTCGGTAAACACGCGACCGGACCGGACCGGAATTCTCATCGTTCGAAAATAGTCAGCGCTCGCAATGTTGAAGCCGGCCTGGAACGACTGCGTGGGCGTCGGATCCGGACGTCCCACGATGTGGAAGGCGAGGCTGTCGGATCCCCCGTTGAGGGGCAGATCGGCCACGAAGCCGGCCGAAACGACTCCCGGCGTCGCCCGCAATCGGCTGAGCGCGTCTCCATAGAATCGAGACCGATCGGCGAGCGCCGCAAAGCGCGGTTGGGGCAGCCACAGGTCGACCGCCAGCACGTGATCCGATTCAAAGCCGCGGGGCGCCGTCCGCAGGGCCACGAACGACTTGAGCAGCACCCCTGCGCCGGCGAGGAGCATGAGGGCCAGCGCGATCTCGAGCACCACCAGACTGCGCCGCAGCAGGGGCGCGCGATGGGGGGTGGTGGAGCGGCTGTCGTCGCGCAGCATCCGATTCAGATCGGGCGACGCCGACGCCAGCGCGGGCGCGACGCCGAAGATGATGCCGGTCAGCAGCGACACGAGGACCGTAAAGGCCAGCACGCGGCCGTCGATGCCTGCGGTCTCGATGCGCGGGATCGTGGCCGGTCTGAGGTTGTGCGCAAGCAGCGAAGCCAGCCCGTGTGTCAGCCAGCTGCCGACGGCGAATCCCGCCGCGCCGCCGAGACTGGCGAGCAACACGCTTTCCGTCAGCAGCTGACGAATCAGGCGCAGGCGGCCGGCGCCGAGCGCGGCGCGAACAGCCAGTTCGCGCCGCCGCGCCGTGCCCCGTGCCAGCATGAGGCTCGCCACGTTCGTGCAGGCGATGAGCAATACGACGCCGACAACCCCGAGAAGGACGAAGAGGGCGGTGCGAACGTGGACCGCCATCGCGTCGACGAGCGGCATCAGATTGGCACCGACGTTGGCGTTCGACCGGGGGTAGGCGGCGGCGAGTTGCGCGGCGATGACCCCGAGCTCGGCCCGCGCCTGGCCGATCGTCGACTCGCGGCGGAGCCGCGCGACCACCTGCAGGAATCCATGGTTCCGGTTCGGATCCACGACGAGCGGCAGATAGAGCTGTTCCTGCGCGCGAATGCCGGCCCGAAACGTCGGTGGGGCCACGCCGACGACCGTGTATTCGTCTTCGTCGATGCGGAGTGTCCGCCCGAGCACGCCGGCGTCGCCGCCGAAGTGGGAGTTCCAGAATGCATCGGTCAGAATCACCACTTTCGGGGCGCCGGGCTGTTCCTCCTCCGGGCGGAATCCGCGACCGAGCGCCGGCTGGACGCCGAGCGTGTCGAAGAGCGACGCCGACATGCGAAGCGCCGAGAGATACTCCGCCTCGCCGTGGTGATCGATCGTGACGTTGCGACTGACGAGGGCACCGGCCCGTTCAAATGCAGCGGCCCGGGCCCAGTCCAGATAGTCGGGATGGGACGCGACGTCGGTGATGTTGCCGGTGGTCGCGTTGGTCGCGAAGATCATCACGAGCCGGTCGGGATCCGGGAAGGGCAGCGGCCTTAGCAGCACGGCATTCACGATGCTGAAGATCGCGGTGTTTGCGCCAATCCCGAGCGCCAGCGTGAGGATCGCAGCCGTCGTGAAGCCCGGATTTTGTCGCAGGACGCGGATGGCGTAGCCGAGATCCTGCCGCACGGTGTCCAACCCCGCGAGGCGCTCGCGGTCACGGTAGGCTTCGCGGGTCTGTGTGACGCCGCCCAGCCGGACGAGCGCCGCGCGGCGTGCCGCGTCGGGCGTCATGCCCGCGCGCAGGTTGTCCGAGATGTGGAGCTGCAGATGACTGTCGAGCTCGGCGGCGAACTCGGCATCGGTCCGCCCGCCCCGAACCAGCGCGGCGGCGCGCAGGACCAGCGCCCGCACGCGCCGCATCATGACTGCCTCCGCGGCGCGAGGAAGCGCGCGAGGATTTCGGTCGTCCGTTCCCAGTCGCGGATCTCGCGCTCGACCTGCCTGCGGCCGGCTCGGGTCAGTCGGTAGAACTTCGCCTTGCGGTTGTGGTCGGATACGCCCCAGTCCGACGCGATGTAGCCTTCCTGCTCGAGCTTGAGCAGCGCCGGGTACAGCGTGCCGTAGTTGACCACCAGGTGATTGGCGCTCGTTTGTTCGATCCGCCGCGCAATCCCGTAGCCGTGGAGCGGGCCGAGCGCCTCGAGCGTCTTCAGGATCATCAGGGCGAGGGTGCCCTGCCAGACATCCGTCTTGTCACTCATATGGCGAACCCATATGAGCATGCCGCACCTCGTATGGGAATGCAATAGGAAAATGAGAGGTAGAATGGGTGCCATTCTGTCTCGCTGGAGCTGCCGATGATCGACACGGTTCGTGCGGCCGTTCGCGGCGCGTGTCTGGTGGCGTGCGGCGTCACGCTGCTGGCCCAAACCGCCTTGAAGTATCCGTCGCCGCGGAAAGGCGACACGGTGGACACCTACTTCGGCACGAAGGTCGCCGACCCGTTCCGATGGATGGAAGACCTCAATTCGCCGGAGCTGAAGCGGTGGGTCGACGCCCAGAACGCCCTCACCTCCAAGTACCTGGCGGGTTTAGCTGACCGCGATCCCATCAAGAAGCGGATTACGGAACTCTATGACTATCCGCGCGTCGGGATTCCTCACTATGAGGGGCGGCGCTGGTTCTACTCGCGAAACACCGGGCTGCAGCGCCAGAACGTGATCTTCATGCGTGAAACGCTCACCGGGCCTGAAACGGTCGTGATCGATCCGAATCAACTGTCGCCCGACGGTTCGATCGCGCTCTCGAGCTTCGATCCGGCGCCAGACGGCGCGCATTTCGCGTTTGGGCAGTCGCAAGGCGGATCGGACTGGTCCACCTACTACGTGCGCGAGCTGGGAAGCGGCAAGCAGCTGCCGGATGTCATCCGCTGGGTGAAGTTCAGCAGCATCGCCTGGACACGGGATGGAAAAGGGTTCTTCTACGGACGCTATCCGGAACCGCCGGCAGGCAAGATGCTCGAGGCCGCGATTCGCGACAAGAAGATCTACTATCACGCGCTCGGAACCGCGCAGTCAGCCGATCGCCTCGTCTACGAACGCAAGGACGAACCGGCGCTCTTTATCGACGTCGACATCGACGAGACCGGCCGGTACGTCTGGCTGGTCACCAACAAGGGCACCAGCAACACCAACGAGTTGTTCGTCAAGGATCTGGCCGATCCACTGAAGCCAAATCTGAACGCGCCCGTCCGTCCGCTCTACACCGGTCACACGGCGGCCTACGAACCGCTCGGGGTGGTGACGGGAACGCTGTACCTGCGCACCGATCGCGAGGCGCCGAACAGCCGGATTGTGGCGGTTCCGATCGACAAGCCCGATCCGGCCAACTGGAAAACCATCATTCCCGAGTCGAAGAACGCGATTGATTCAGCGCGGCTGATTGCCGGGAAGCTCGCCGTCAACTCGATGGTCGATGTGGCGAGCGAGGTGAAGTTGTACAGCCTCGACGGCAAACCCGCCGCCAGCATCACGCCCCCCGGTCTCGGGACGATCACCGGACCGCAGGGGCGCTTCGATCGACCGGACATCTTTTATTCCTTCACCTCGCCGCTGCAGCCGGCGACGGTCTTTCGATTCGATCCCGCGACCGGGAAGAGCACACCGTTTGAACCGCCCAAGTTGACGTTCGATCCGGCGCCCTACACGACGGAACGCGTCTTCGCCACGTCCCGTGATAACACCCGCGTGCCGCTCTTCATCACGCGCCGGAAGGATCTGCCAAAGAACGGCGCGAATCCGACGATGCTGTACGGATACGGCGGATTCGACATCGCGACGCTGCCGACCTATCGCAGCGACGTGCCGGCGTGGCTGGAGCGCGGCGGCGTGTGGGCGACGGCGAACATGCGCGGCGGCAGCGAATACGGCGAAGCCTGGCATCATGCCGGCATGTTCGAGAAAAAGCAGAACGTCTTTGATGACTTCATCGCGGCCGCCGAGTACCTGGTGAAGGAAAAGTACGCCTCGCCCCGGACCCTCGGCATCATGGGCGGATCGAATGGCGGCCTGCTGGTCGGCGCGGTCATGGAGCAGCGGCCGGACCTGTTCGCGGTGGCGCTGCCAGCCGTCGGCGTGATGGACATGCTGCGCTACCAGAAGTTCACCGGTGGGGACGCCTGGGCGACCGAGTACGGATCGGCCGACACGGATGCGAAGGCCTTTGCGTACCTGTTCAAGTACTCGCCGCTCCACAACCTGAAACCGGGCACCTGTTACCCCGCGACGCTCATCACCACGGCTGATCACGACGACCGAGTCGTGCCGAGTCACTCCTTCAAGTTCGCCGCGACGCTCCAGGCGGCGCAGGGGTGTAACCGGCCGGTCCTGATTCGGGTCGAGACGCAGGCGTCGCACGGGTACCGGCCGACTGACAAACGGATCGCCGAACTGGCCGACCAGTGGGCCTTCGCGCTCGCGAACATGAAGCGGTAGCGGCGGCGTATAATTCCGCACGTCGAGGAGAGGCGTCATGTGGAGCCGACGATCGTTTTTTCGTCTCGCCGGAGCGGTGGGTGCCTCGGCCTGGACGGTCGGCCGTAATGGCCTGAGCGAGGTCCAGGCGGCCACCGCCGCAATCGCCGATCGGACGCCCGAGGAGGTCGCGCAGGACGAGCTCTACTGGCGCGAGATCCAGGAAGCCTTCACGCTCGATCGCACGATCAGCAACCTCAACAACGGCAACAGTTGTCCGAGTCCGCGCGTCGTGCACGAAGCGATGAAGCGCTACTACGACGTGTCGAATCAGGCGCCGGTCTACTATCGCGGCCAGATCGAGCGGAACATGGAGACGATCCGGCGCCGGCTCGCCGCGGAATTCGGCGCCGACGCGGACGAGATCGCCATCACGCGCAATGCCAGCGAGTCGCTCCAGATCGCGCAGGACGGCCTCGATCTCCAGCCCGGCGACGAAGTCCTGACGACGGATCAGGATTACCCGCGCATGCTGACGACGTGGGATCAGCGCCAGCGGCGCGACAAGATCAAGGTCGTCCGGGTGAACTTCCAGGTGCCGGCCAAGGAGGACGATCTCTATCGCCTGCTCGAAGGCGCCATGACGCCACGGACGAAGGTGCTGCACATCTGCCACCTGACCAACATCACCGGCCAGCTGTTCCCGGTTCAGCGCCTCTGTCGCATGGCCCGCCAGCGCGGCGTCATCACGATCGTCGATGCGGCCCACTCGGTGGCGCATTTCCCCTTCAAGCTCCACGGCCTCGAAGCCGATTTCGTCGGCACGAGCCTGCACAAATGGCTGCTCGCGCCGCACGGCACCGGGCTGTTGTACGTGCGCCGCGACCGAATCGGGGGCACCTGGCCGCTGCAGGCCGTTCCCGAGTCGCAGGGCCGCGACGTCCGGAAATTCGAGCAGGTGGGCACGCAGCCCGCCGCGAACAAGGCGGCCATCGGGGAGGCGCTGGCGTTTCATCAGGCCATCGGCGCCGA
>JBPYEE010000472.1:0-3737 GCA_051985095.1 Vicinamibacterales bacterium
CACCACCGATAAGGATCAGATGTGCCCGATGCGATCGGCTGAAGGTGCGCCACGGCTGAGCGCCGACGCGGTGAGAAAGGCGCGGTAGAACGCGGCTCGACGCGACATCGCCTCCGACAAAATGGCAAGCCCGACAGGCGCGTGGCCAGCGATGGCCCGGGATTGCAGCCGCTTTCCAACAGGAGGGCAGACCATGACGAATCGACATTTCCGTGCGATTACCACAGGGTTGCTCACGTGCGGTCTGGCGGCACTCGCTCCGACGACTGGAGGAGCGCAGGACCAAAGCAATACTTTGCCGCTGGAGAAAACGAACCCCATGACACTGACCGGCTGTTTTGTCCGTGGTGAGACAGCCGGACACAAAAACACCTACGTGCTGGCGAATCCAATCGTCGGAAGCGTGACGAGCGTGCCCGACGGGAGCTGCACCCCCAGCGGGCAGCTGGTCAAACTCGAGCGAATCAATCGGCGCGTCCTCGATAACATCAATACCGGCACGATGGTCGAGGTCACCGGAAGGCTGGAAAGGGCCTACAGTAGTTATTTCAAGAATCAGGAAGGTTGTGAAAGACCGAATCGACGTCTTCGTGAACTAGAAGTGGCGGACGCCCACGAGGTGCCCGTCGTGGCTCCGCGCGTCGCCGTCATGATTACACCGGCCCCGACTCCGGCGCCGGAAGCGGCCGCGCCGCAGCCAGAAGCGCCACCGGCAGTCACCTACGAAGCGCCGGCTCCAGTCGGAACCACCGGCGTCATCATCCAGGAGAAGAAACACCACCACAAACGACTGCCGCACACCGCCAGCCAGGTTCCATTGGTCGGACTGATCGGTCTCCTGGCACTCGCAGGCGGTTTTGTCGTTCGCCGCATCCCCAGTCTGCGAGCCGTCTGACGTGGATGACGACTATCTCAGACCGACAGACTCAGCACGGCCAGATCTGCTGCGAACGAGGCAGATCTGACCGTGCGGATCTGCGCGTGCGACCTACCGGCGACCGGGGGGCCCGCGTTCAGGGCTCGGTGCTCGTTCGCTCGGGCGGAGCGTGCATTTGGTACTCGAGCGGCGGGTCGGCGCCCAGCAGATACCGCACGAAGTAATCCCACCGTCGACGCACCATGTACGGCTCGCTGCCAAATCCGTGACCGCGATTCGGCAGCAGCAAAAGGTCGAAATCCTTGTTGGCTTTGATCAGCTCGTTCACGACGAGGAGCGTGTTGTTGGGCGGGACGTTCGCGTCGGTCGTGCCGTGCGCCAGGAGCAGATGCCCTTTGAGATTGCTGGCAACGAGCTGGTTGGCCTGGTTGTCGTAGTTCGTTGTTCCGTCCGGATTCGTCCGGAGCAGCCCCTGCCATTTCTCAGCCCAGTCATCCTCGTACTCGCGATTGTCGTGATTCCCGGCTTCGGAGATGCCGACCTTGAAGAAATCGGGATATCGGAACATCGCGTCCGCCGTCGCGTATCCGCCGCCGGAGTGACCGTAGATGCCTGCGCGGTCGAGATCGATCCAGGGGTAGCGCTGGGCCAGCTCCTTCATCGCGGCCACCTGATCGGGCAGCGTGTTGTCCCCCATGTTGCCGTAGTACGCCTCGTGGAACGTCTTCGACCGCCACGGCGTTCCCATCCCATCGATCTCGACCACGATGAAGCCGAGGTCGGCGAGGGCGCCGGCATCGCCGCGGGCCGGCGAGAAGCTGCGGCTGCCGACGCTGCCGGTCTGCGGTCCCGGATAGATGTGGTTGATGATGGGATATTTCCGCGTCGCGTCGAAATCAGTCGGTTTGTACAGCAGACCATAGAGGTCGGTCTGCCCATCGCGCGCCTTGACCGTGATCGGCTGCGGCGGCGTCCACCCCGTCGCGACGAGGCGTGACACATCCGCGCGCTCGAGCGTCGCGATTTCCGTGCCGTCGATCGCGCGCAAAACGGCAACGGGCGCCACATCGGGCCTCGAGTAGACGTCGACGAATGAAGTGCCGGACGGCGCGATCGTCACATCGTGGTCCGCGTCCTCCGGCGTCAGCAGCATCAGCTGCGAACCGTCTAGTCCGACACGATAGAGGTGGCGGAAGTACGGATCGCGACCCTGCTCCTTGCCGACGCCGAGGAAATAGACCAATCGGTTGGCTTCGTCGACGCGCAGCAGCTGCGTGACATTGCCCGAGCCGGTCGTGATCTGTCGCTTCTCGCGGCCGGTGGTCAGATCGTACAGGTAGAGCTGACCCCAATTGTCTCGTTCGGAAAACCAGATGACTTCGTTCGACTTCGGCAGATAGCGCCAGTTGACCCGCCCATTTCCCGACTCATAGAACGTCGCGACCGATTCGCTGAGCACGTCGCGGACGGCGCCGGTCACCGCATCGGCAACGCGCAGGACCTCGCGTTTGTGATCGCGCGAGGTCGAGACAAACGCCAGCGTCGACCCGTCGGGGGCCCACTGGACGTCACTCCACGAGTCGTCGCACGCGACATCGTCGCACAGCGTGGAGCGATGCTGGTCCGGCGGCATCTGGAGGCGCGTTACCTTGTGCGCGTCAACGTCGATGACGACGCGTTCGATCATCGTGATCTTCTCGTCACCGGGCAGTGGATATTTCCACGCCTGCAGCACCGGATGGCCGACTTTCGTCTCGACCAGGTACATCTCGCCCACGCCCCGCTGATCCTGCTGATAGGTCGCGATTTTTTTCGAGTCCGGCGACCAGGCCAGGATGGGTCGGTCGCTGCGGCTCCACCCGGCGTTGTCGGTCGCATACCCATAGTCGAGGACGCCATCGGTCGTCAGCGCGGTCTCGGCGCCGGTTCGGATGTCACGCACCCACAGGTTCCAGTCGCGGATGAAAGCGGTTCGCGTGCCGTCTGGCGACGGCACATCGTGGCGAGGGGTGCGTCCACGCCGCGTCGCGGCATCGGCGTTTCGATCGGTGCATTCCGCGAGCTCGCAGCGCGAGCGCGCGCCGGAAGCGGGATCGATCAGCACGAAGGCGTTCCCGGTTTCGGTTACCGTGCGATACCAGAAGCGGCCGTCGCGCAAGAACGTCGGCTTCACGCCGCTGTGGAGTACGAGCGGCGTCACGTTGTACGACATCAACCGTTCGGCCCGCGCGTAATCGGCAGCGGTGAGGGCGCGCCTCGACGGGGCCGCTTGTGCGCCGACCACCGCCGTCAACGCCACGGCAAACCAACCAGACAGGATCAGACGACCAGCCATGGAGCGATAATACCGTGCTCGGATGAGCGTCCTCTAACGATTACACCGGCCGGGCTGGGCGCCGGCAGAACAGCGAATTTTCGAACAAAATTGACAGCAGGGCTTGGCAGTTCCCTTGAAACGGTTCCAATCGGAGCAGGTTATGAGACGCAAATCGCTGGATATTTCAGCCGTCCTTCTGGCAGCAACGGTCGTGGCGGCGGCCCCCGCGTTCGCCGGTCAGCACCGCGGGCAGGGGGGTGGTGGCGGCGGCGGCGGGCGGGCGGCCCAAACACAGAGCGGCGGTCACTGGGCTCAGCCGCGAGCCCAGGCGTCACCGGCGCCGCGCGCCGCCGAGCGAGCAATGCCTCGTCAAAGCTTCGCCGCGCCGCAGGCGGTACCTCGCCAGAGCTATGCCGCGCCGCGCGCGCTACCTCACCAGAGCTACGTCGCACCGCGCGCGCTACCTCGCCAGAGCTATGTCGCACCGCGCGCGCTACCTCGCCAGAGCTATGTCGCACCGCGCGCGCTACCTCGCCAGAGCTA